>JAYVJU010000280.1:0-5965 GCA_043769035.1 Ferruginibacter sp. | reverse complement strand
CAACCGCTACAATGAATCATTGGCTGAAAATCCACGACATACATTTGGGGAAATGCTGATTGAGGGCAATAATGGAAGTATAAGATTGTACAACAATGGAAATATCACCATTCAAACATTAGGTTCTCCGGAAAGGGTTCATGGTTATCACCACCAAAAAATCAATTTCGCCGGAGATTGTGTGTATGCCATACAGCGGCATTTTGTGGATTGTTTAGTAGCTAAAAAGCCATTTGAAACAAGTGTAAGCGATTATCTTACTAACATCAAAATTCAGGAAGCAGTGTACGAAAGTGCAGCAAAAGGTATTCCGGTTATTGCAAAAATCTGACGTTGGTTTTCTGCTTGACTGGGCGGAAATAATCGTTTAGCCCGTTTGTACTTAAATAATGAATAATAAAGCAACAAACAGGGATAATAAAACATTTACTGATAAAAAGTTTGTGTGAAATTGCTGTATTAATTTACTACTTATAAAATAGGATATTATGTACTGGATAAAAGCAGGATTATCATTGCTATTTTCAACGATTATTTTTTCTGCGGTTGCTCAAAAAACCTCGGCAGACTTAGCCCCTACACCACCTATGGGCTGGAACAGTTACAATGCGTATGGAGCAACGGTAACTGAAGCAGAAGTAAGAGAAAATGCAGAATACATCGCTAAAAATTTGAAACAATATGGCTGGGATTATGTGGTGATTGATTTTTGCTGGTGGTATCCGCATCCGCCGGGTGGAGGGCAAAGTAACCCGCCACAGTTTGCCAATAAATTTGATGGGTCATTAGTTCCTTATTTTGAAATGGATGAGTTTGGTCGTCTGCATCCCGATGTTCGCCGCTTCCCTTCCTCAGCAGGTGGTAAAGGATTTAAGCCTTTGGCAGATTATGTTCACTCACTTGGGTTAAAATTCGGCATTCATGTAATGCGGGGTATTCCAAGGCAGGCTGTTTGGTACAATACTCCTGTAATGGGCGCAAATGGAATTAAAGCAAAAGATATTGTAGATACAACGTCTGTTTGTCCCTGGCTTAATAATATGTGGGGCGTAAATATGAGCAAGCCGGGTGCACAACAATGGTACAACTCCATTTTAAAACAATACGAAAATTGGGGAGTAGATTATATAAAACTGGACGATACCGATCTGAATGAAAAATATACTTACCGCAAAGAAGAAGTTTCGGCATTTCATAAAGCCATTGAAACTTTGCAAAACCCAATTACACTTAGCCTGAGTTTGAACATGAAATATGCAAACCAGGAACATGCTGCAGAAAACAGTGAGTTGTGGAGAGTGAGTCATGATTTTTGGGATGAGTTTAAACAATTAAAAGAACAGTTTGCAATATTGGCACAATGGGCGCCACATACCGGTCCCGGCAACTGGCCCGATGCTGATATGTTACAAATAGGAGCCATTGCTAAGAGAGGACCTGTAGGTAAACCACGGCGTTCTGCATTTAGTGCCGAAGAGGCAAGAACACATATTACACTTTGGAGTATTTTTAGAAGCCCGTTGATGATGGGAGGTAACCTGCCGGAAAATACAGCATTGGAAACGGAGTTAATGACCAATGAAGAAATCATCAGTATTAATCAACAAAGTAAAAACAGCCGTCAAGTATTTCGAAAAGATGAAATGGTTTGTTGGGCTTCAGAGTCATTAGATGGTAAATACATAAATATTGCTTTGTTTAACTTGAATGATGTGGAAAAACCAATCATTGTTTTATTAAGTGAATTGGGCATTAAAGGAAATTATTCTGTAAGGGATGCATGGAAGAAAACAGATATTGGTAAAACAAAGAAAGATTTAAAGTATAGTTTAGCCCCACATGCAAGCATTATGTTACGCTTAATGAAAAACTAAATTAATTGCAATCGCTTATCATTATCAATAATAAAATAAAAAATTATGAAACGTTTATTAGTATTAGCAATTGCATCACTTTTTGCATTTACAAATGCTTTTGCGCAGGATTCAAAGCCACCAAAAAAAGCTTTTGGTTGGGTTAAATCAACAATGAATGAGATTGGAATTTCTCCAGAAGTACAGGCTAAAATTGAAGCATTCAAAAAAGAAAATGAACAAGAACAAAAAACTTTAAAGGAAAGTGATGAGTATAAAAAGACTTCCGAAGAAGAACAAAAAAAGAAAATGGGTGCATTGCTTAGCAAAAGACAAAAAACTATTTATGACATGCTAACGAAAGAACAGCAAGTAAAAGTAGATGAAATGAGAGAAAAAATAAAAAAAGAAAATGAAGCTAACGGCTATTAATTGCAGCATATGAAAAAAATTATTTTAAGTATTTTTTGCTTTGTTTCATTATTCCATACCAATCTTTTAGCACAAAAGAAACAACAGCAGCGTAAAACAGAAATATCAATAGTAGGCGAAGAATTTTATATTAATGGCGAACCAACGTTTAAAGGCCGAACCTACAATGGAATGAAAATTCAGGGCTTATTACCCAACAGCCGAATGGTGCAGGGTATTTTTGACGACCTGAACGATAGTACAAGAAATCTTTGGGCTTATCCCGATACAAAAAAGTGGGATGCCGAACGCAATACCAATGAGTTTGTAAAAGCTATGCCCGAATGGAAAAAACATGGCTTACTGGCTTTCACTGTTAATTTGCAAGGCGGTAGTCCTTATGGTTATTCTAACAAACAACCTTGGTACAATTCTGCTATTGACAGTAATGGCGTATTACGTAAAGAGTACATGATGCGGTTACGCAAAATTTTAAACAAGGCAGATGAATTAGGAATGGTTTGTATCCTCGGTATTTTTTATTTTGGTCAAGATGAAAGAGTGAAAGATGAAGAAGCGGTAAAGAAAGCGGTTCGTCAAACAATAAACTGGCTTCACCGAGCAAATTACAAAAATGTAATCATTGAAATAAACAACGAATGCAGCTCCAACGGTTACCAACATGATATACTAAAGCCAAAGGGTGTTCATCAGTTAATTGAAATGGTAAGAGATATGAAAGATGAGAGTGGCCACCATTATTTGGTAACAACAAGTTATGTTGGTAAAAACAGACCCACACCACAGGTGATAGCAGCGTCTGATTTTTTACTCGTTCATGGTAATGGTATCAGCAACCAGGATACATTAGTTGCATACTACAAAGAGTTTAAGAACTTGATGGGTGATAAGAAAATGCCTATTGTAAATAATGAAGACGACCATTTTAATTTTGATAAACCACAAAACAATATGCTTACATCTTTTCAGAACTATGTAAGCTGGGGTTATTTTGATTTCAGAAAAAAAGACGAACCTTTTGAAACTGGTTACCAAAGCATGCCTGCAAGCTGGAAGATTGATACCGACAGAAAGAAAGGATTTTTTGGGTTGCTAAAAAAAATTACTGGCGGGTTTTAAATATCTTTCATATTATGTTTCTTTTAGGAATTGATTTGGGCACATCATCTGTAAAAATTTCAATAGTTGATGCTGATACGGGAATCTTGGTGCATACCGCAAGTTTTCCGGAAACAGAGGCAGAAATTATTTCATTGCAAGCCGGTTGGGCAGAACGGTCTCCATTGGTTTGGTGGGAGCATGTAAAGCAGGCCATTCTCAAATGCCATGCAACAGGTTCCTATCATCCACAAGATATTAAAGCGATTGGCATTGCGTATCAAATGCATGGGCTGGTTTGTTGATAAAAACGAATGTATCAGAAACAGCATCATTTGGTGCGATAGCAGGGCAGTAGAAACAGGGGATATAGCATTTAAACAGTTAGGATATGATTATTGCAGCACACATCTGTTAAATGCGCCAGGTAATTTCACGGCATCTAAGCTGGCATGGGTAAAAAAGCATGAGCCAAAAGTATATGAACGCATTAAAGCTGTAATGTTGCCCGGCGATTTTATAGCATTGCAACTTACTGGTGCTATCACCACAACGATACCTGCGTTATCTGAAGGAATATTCTGGGATTTTAAACAACAGCAAATTGCTGAGCCTTTGTTTCAGTCACTTGGTATTGAGAGTTCTTTAATACCTGAAATAAGAGATGTTTTTTCTGTTCATGGTGTGTTGAAAAAAGAAAGCGCAGTTGCATTGAACTTATTGGAAGGTATTCCCGTAACCTACAAAGCTGGCGACCAACAAAACAATGCGCTATCATTAAATGTACTGCAACCCGGAGAAGTAGCAACAACTGCCGGCACAAGCGGTGTGATTTATGGTGTTACTGATACACTGATTCATGACAAGGATTTTCGCATCAACAGTTTTGCACATGTTAACTATACAAAAACAGAAAACCGTATTGGTGCATTGTTATGTATAAATGGTGCCGGCATTTTTAATAAATGGATAAAACAAATTACAGCTTGTAACAGCTATTATGAATTGAATGAGCTGGCTGCTACTGTTGAACCCGGAAGTAATGGTTTATTCATGTACCCTTTTGGTAATGGAATTGAACGGATGCTAAAGAACAAAGTAGTTGGTGCTCAAATAGAAGCCATTGAAAGCTGAGAATATATTCGTCGCCCCGCCATATTGCCAAACCGCCTATTGTACGTTCGCCCTTTACTCTGTCCGTTAGTAGAGTGTTGCATTTTAACTGTGGCAACCTAAAGACTGTTACCCAAGCCGAGCAGAAGGCAAGCTCTTTGGCAGGTTGGCTTCTGTGCTGTGGGTTTTGTGTGCCTGCCAATGTGCTTGCCTTGTGCCTTTGGTTATTAGTGTTTTCGCATTTGTCTCATAATTGTGAAATGGTAATTAATGTACTATTTGTGCATTTTAGGTCAGATTACTTTCTGTCATATGTGCAGATGCGAATGTTAGTAGATGCCCTTTTGTAAATGTACGTTCTTGAATTTCTGAATAGTTGGCAAAAAAGACATTTATTGAATTATACCATAAAAACGAAAACAAGAAAAGAATAACAGATCATTTTAGATAAGTAAATAATTCTCTAATTGGATTTACAAACTTGCGGATGTTAGGCTTAAATTAATTCTGCTTTTATAAGAAGAATATTCTTGTTTAAATTAGATGGTTATACCCACGATTGGTAGTTCATTAAACATGAATGGGCTACCTCATTTTAGGAATCCATTTAGCCATCGAAGCACCAAAAATACCAATAGCCATAATTATGGTTAATATAAAAAGTAGTAAAGCCGTTGTATAAATAAATGTTCTGTTTGAACTATTTTTTGCTTTTAAATAAAGTTCGAAAACTGCTAAAGGAATCACATATTGAGCAAAAGTTAGAAAATTTAAAAACGGGCCTTCAAATATTTTTGGGTCAAACCCAACTGGTTTTTGATGAATCGTTAACCAAAAAAATAATCCAACTCTAAAAAACCAAACGCCATTAACGACCAGAAATAATCGAATAGCCCAAATGCGATGATTTTTAAAGTTGCGTGCCATCGCATACTTAATTGTAAATAATGCCGAAATCATAACTAAAATGGCATTAATGCTTATGCTGATATGTTGCACCATACCACCAATTGAGCCACGAATCCAAACCATATACAATCCGCTTAAACTTAAAATAAAAGCAGTATAAATATAAATTCTACCATTCCATCGATGAAAGGTTGGCGCATACGCTCTGATTTTTGGAATTATCTGAACCGGACCACCAACCAGTATAATTACAGCTAACAATAGATGAATACCAACAACTACATTTCCAATAGTATCTCCGGAAACGTATCCATTGGGAAGTACCTTGTTCCAATTTTCGCTATGACCACCAGCGGTTGCTTTGCCATAAAATAAAAGTACATACAATGCAAAAATCCATTGCCCTAATACAGCTATGGTAAACCATACGGTTACAACTCTATTTAATACTTTCTTTTCGATTTGTCTTGTTGCCATTTACAATGCCTTACCTGATGTTTTACTTTCTTTTGCTCCCATAATTAGCAACCATAAACAAATACCAATTTCTCCAAATGAAG
>JAYVJU010000279.1:0-5480 GCA_043769035.1 Ferruginibacter sp. | reverse complement strand
CTTCTTTATAATAAATGCATTCGATTTCTTTTTCAAAGTGATTTACGTTGACCATAGTTTTAAGATTTTTTTGGTTCAACGAAATCAACTAGTTCAACTTTTGCACCAAGCGCAAGAGCAATTTTTGAAAGTACATCTATACCAACAGAATAACGTCCTTGTTCAATGCGACTAAGGTTAGCTGCGTCTATATTAGCTAGTTGAGAAAGCAACTTTGCTTCAATATTTTTTTCTTTTCGTAATTCACGTATTCTAGCTCCAATTCTTGCTCTTTCTTGATAAAGGAAAATTCTTTCATCTCCCCTATCGCCTTTTCCTCCATTAATTGCTAGTCCTTCGTAATAAGTCATTTGTATCCAAATCCAATACTGCATACCCATACCTGTATTATCTCCAATATTATCTTTGAAATATTTTTCAAAATAATATGCTAATCTTTCTGCATAATATCGTTGGTCTTGTTTCGGGGTTGGAAAGTAGGTGTCCCAAATGAATTTTTCCCCGTCTTGTGCAATGACCTCAATAGTAGAGTCATCTACAAATCTGGCTTGTATCATAATTTTTGTTGCCGTATTTATCGTGTTGTCGCCACTTTTAAAGTTATGAGGCAAAGATAAAAATAGATTTTGTAATTGGCAAATTTACCAATTACAAAATCTGCGGCTTGGCTCGTGTCTCCACGAACCATTCGCTAAAATCTCCGCTGCAATAAAAGTTCATTAAAGGTATGTGGTACAAGTGAGTGACACAACGATGCTCAATATTATTCCTTCAGCCTGTCCCAAAAAAATCTCCCGGCTTTAAAAGCTGGGAGATTGTAAAAATTAATTTTAAAACAACTTATTTACCAGCTGCAAAATCTCTGCGGATAATATTTAATGCACCACCGGCTTTGAACCACTCAATCTGTTGCTGGTTGTAAGTATGGTTTACGGGTATGGTTTCGCTGCTGCCATCGGCATGGTTTAATACTAATTGCAAAGGCTTATTGGGTGCAAAAGTTAATAAGCCTTCAATATCAATAGTATCATCTTCTAAAATTTTATCGTAGTCGGCTTTGTTTGCAAAAGTTAACCCCAGCATACCCTGCTTTTTTAAATTGGTTTCATGTATACGGGCAAAACTTTTTACCAGTACCGCACGTACACCCAGGTGGCGTGGCTCCATAGCCGCATGTTCACGGGATGAACCTTCACCATAGTTTTCGTCACCCACCACAATAGTACCCACACCGGCAGCTTTGTAAGCCCGCTGTGTATTAGGTACCGTACCATATTCACCGGTCAATTGATTTTTTACGCTGTCAGTTTTTTCATTGAAAAAATTCAACGCACCTATCAACATGTTGTTACTGATATTATCTAAATGTCCACGGAATTTTAACCATGGCCCCGCCATACTGATATGATCGGTAGTACATTTTCCTTTGGCTTTTATCAATAGTTTCAGTCCTTTTAAATCAACACCTTCCCATGCAGCAAAAGGATCGAGTAATTGTAAACGCTTACTGTCTGGCGCAACAATTACCTGCACAGCACTTCCGTCTTCGGCAGGTTTTTGGTAACCGGCATCTTCCACTGCAAAACCTTTTGGTGGCAATTCATTACCGGTAGGAGGGTCAAGTTTTACCTGTTCGCCTTTATCATTGGTTAATGTATCGGTTAATGGGTTAAAATCTAATGTGCCGGCAATGGCCATGGCAGTAACAATTTCGGGGCTGCCCACAAAAGCAAAAGTGTTGGGGTTACCATCGGCACGTTTTGCAAAGTTGCGGTTGAAAGAATGTACAATGGTGTTCTTTTCTTTTTTCTCGGCACCAACCCTGTCCCACATACCAATACATGGGCCGCAGGCATTTGCAAAAACATTGGCACCAATTTTATCAAATACACTTAAAAATCCGTCTCTTTCAATGGTGTAACGTATCTGTTCGCTACCGGGATTAATATTGAACTGTGCATTTAGTTTTAAACCTTTATCAGTTACCTGCTGTGCTAAACTTACGGCACGGCTGATGTCTTCGTAACTACTGTTGGTGCAACTGCCAATTAAACCTACTTCAATTTTGTTAGGCCATCCGTTTGCCAATGCCGCCGCTTTCATTTGAGAAATGGGCGTGGCTAAATCGGGAGTGAAGGGGCCGTTTAAATGTGGCTCCAAAGTATTCAGGTCTATTTCAATAACCTGGTCAAAATAAATTTCTGGGTTGGCATACACTTCAGCATCGCCGGTTAAGTGTGCGGCAATTGCATCAGCGGCTGCAGCAATTTCTTCACGGCCGGTTGCTTTTAAGTAGCGGCTCATGCTTTCATCGTAACCAAAAGTACTTGTGGTAGCACCAATTTCGGCACCCATATTACAAATGGTTCCTTTACCGGTACAGCTCATGCTGGTGGCACCTTCACCAAAATATTCAACCACAGCACCGGTTCCACCTTTTACGGTAAGAATGCCGGCAACTTTTAAAATAACATCTTTAGGAGCTGTCCAGCCACTCAATTTACCGGTTAATTTTACACCAATCAGTTTAGGCATTTTTAATTCCCATGGTAAACCTGCCATCACATCACAAGCATCTGCACCACCCACACCAATGGCAATCATGCCTAAGCCACCTGCATTTACAGTGTGGCTATCGGTACCAATCATCATACCACCGGGAAAGGCATAGTTTTCCAACACCACCTGGTGAATGATACCGGCTCCGGGTTTCCAAAAGCCAATACCATATTTATTACTTACAGATGCTAAAAAGTCGAACACTTCGCTGCTTTCTGTTTTAGCCCTGGTTAAATCTGTTGCGCTGTTTACTTTTGCTTCAATCAAATGGTCGCAGTGTACGGTAGAAGGAACGGCAACCTTGGTTCTGCCACTTTGCATAAACTGCAATAAAGCCATTTGGGCAGTTGCATCCTGCATTGCTACACGGTCTGGCGCAAAGTCCACATAAGCGGCACCTCTTTCATAAGCCTTACTGGCATTGCCTTCTGTAAGATGGGCATACAATATTTTTTCGGTAAGAGTAAGGGGTTTGCCGGTTGCTTTACGGGCTGCTTCAATACGTGTTGCAAAGTTTGCATACACTTGTTTAATCATTTCAATGTCGAAAGCCATAGTACAATTTTAGATTTATGATTGATGATTTTAGATTTATGATTGCGAAAGGCTTTTTTGCTGTGTTAAACAAGCTTTTAGCACTAAAAATCGTATGTCTTGCAAATTTACTGAAACTCGGCCACTATTTAAAGTGCTTGTTTATAGAAAAAATTCTGTTTAAATTAGCAGTATGAAGAGGTTCCGGTACTTTATAGAATGGCATGTATTTGGGGTTTGCACCGCAATTGGCGAAAGAATGGGTATTGCCACATCTACAATACGTAAATATTTTATCTACATATCCTTTCTTACAATGGGGTCCCCGGTGATTATCTATTTTTTTGTTGCATTCTGGATGAATATAAAGCGGTACATTTTTAATGCCAGGCGAAATCCACTCCGGCATCTTTAAAATCCTGTATTTAAACTAATAACCTCAAACTTTCACCATGATTTCTTTTGAAATCAGTCATGCAGATAGTAAGGCGATATTGCAGAATATGGCTGCAGCACTTAATATAGCTTATACTGGAGAAGATTTTATAATGGTTACACCGCCAATAGGAAAAGGAATTATTAAAGTATTAACTATTGCCGAAGAGTTACAGGTAATAATGGCAGATGTAACTCTCTCTCAGCATTTACTTGTAAAACGTATGCAATCGGCCCGGCGTTATTTTGTTTTACATTTTGATGATGTTTTTAGTATGTACACCACTATTAGTGCAAATGGAGAGGCACTACATAAGGCAAACATAAGGCACTCGGTTGTAAGGCTTACAAGCAATGCTTTTTCAAATACCGAAGAAATACCTGCAAATAAATGTTTTAAAACCGTTAAAATTCTTTTTAGTGAAGATTGGTTAAAAAAATATCTTGGCCTTACAGATGGCGAAGATGCTTTACAAAAATACTTAGCTATTAAAGCAGAAAGTTTTGACATGGAGCAATTGGATGCTGTATATCTTAAACTAATGGATGAATTGTGGACAGCGCAAAAAGACGATCCTTTACAAAATATATTTTTACAAAACAGGGTTACTTTATTAATCGAGCGCTTTTTTACACTATTGTATAGCAAAATGAATTTGCTGCAAAGTAAATTTGATTTATCATCAGAAGTGATTAAAACATTGGTAAATGTAGAGCAATTACTGGTTACTGATTTTAAAAAACTTCCGCCTACAATTGATGAGTTTTCAAAACTGGTTTCAATGAGCAGTACAAAACTTAAAAAGAGTTTTAGAAGTATGTATGGCGACAGTATTTACTCCTATTACCAAAAGCAACGCCTGCAAAAAGCCAATGAGTTGTTATTGGGCGGAAAGCATAATATAAAGCAGGTGGCAGAAGCTGTTGGGTATAACAATGTATCAAACTTTACCCTGGCGTATAAAAAGCGATTTAAAAAAGTGCCCGAAAATATTTCATCTGCACAATAAAAACCGGGCTATACTGTTTTATAAACCTTTAACAGTGTTTAATTTTTCTTATAAATATTGCAACCACATAGATTACCTGCATGATCTTGCCAAAGCAGCTGGGGTACCAGTTATAGATAATACCTTACTACTGCCTCCGGCTATTGGAACAGGCTATATTAAAGTAGTTGAATTGGCAAACGGACTCCAGGTTTTAATTAACGAGTGTACAACTTACGAAGATGTAAGTTTTCGCCGTGAGCCTGCCAATGATGAATCCTATACCCTGCGTTTTGACGAAATAAAAAATCTGAAAGCATTTACCATTCAGATAGATGAGGATAAGCTTGATGATGAAGGGATGTTTCATTCCGGTGCATTTTTAACCAATTCCCTTTCAGACTTTTCTTACACCGCTACTGCCGGTACAGAAGACCGCTGTATTAATATTTTTTTTACTGCAGCATGGCTGGAAAATACAGTGGGCATAAAAAGTACCGATGATGTATTTAAAAAATATCTTTCCTTAAAAACAGCTGTGTTCAATTTTGAGGTATTGAATTTTGAATACCGGGAACTGATGGAAGACATTTTTGAAATTAAGGAAGATAATCCCATGCAAAAAGTAACCATACAAAACCGGGTTATGCTTTTGCTGGAGAAATTTTTCAGGAGTTTGTACAGCAGGATGGGAGATAAGGACAAAAACGTAACACTTAATGATACTTCAATCAAAAGAATGATGCAGGTGGAATCTATATTAGTAAGTAACCTGTCGGTACCTCCGCCAACAGTGCCAACACTTGCCCGTACCGCAATGATGAGTGAAACAAAGCTGAAAAATCTTTTTAAAACAGTTTATGGGCTTGGCCTTTATGAGTATTACCAGAAAAACCGCATGTTAAAAGCCCGGCAATTACTGCGTACAAAAAAATACTCTGTTAAAGAAACCGGTATGGCACT
>JAYVJU010000278.1:0-6332 GCA_043769035.1 Ferruginibacter sp. | reverse complement strand
TGTAAACCTGGCTTACCAGCGTGGTACCTGGCTGCATGGCGAGTATTACAACAGTTATTATTCGCAAAATTACAGCACAGGTAATTTTTATACCAATGGCGATCCTGGTGGTGGCCGCAGCCTGCGTAATTTTTTCTCTAATGGCCTTGCTTACAGAGGTTATTATCAAAGCAGTTCTAAAACACTGGAATCTTTCTTAACATGGGCTAAAAAGTTTGGGGTACATAACTTTAAAGCGGTTGCAGGTTATAGCTGGCAGAAAAATACCAACAACGACGGGTTACAAGCCAGCCAAACTAATTTTATAAACGATTATACAGGGTATAATAATCTGGGTCTTGGTAACTATCAAACTGTTAATGGATTTGCAGTTGACTATGGTGGTGCCGTTTATGAGGAAACAAATTTCATTTCTGATTTCTTCCGTTTAAACTACGATTACAAAGAAAAAATTCTGGTACAGGCTTCTGTTAGAAGAGATGGCAGTTCTGTATTTGGTAAAAACAAAGAGTGGGGGTATTTCCCGGCAGCAAGTATTGCCTGGCGTCTTTCTGAAGAAGATTTTATCAAAAATATTTCTTTCATCAGCGATTTAAAGTTAAGGCTGAGCTATGGCGAAACCGGAAACGCTTTTGGGTTGGGTGCGTACAATGCACAGCGCCTTTACAACAAATCGGGTACTTATTATAACAATGGTGTTTTTGCTGCTTCATTCAGGTCTTCACAGGGATCTAACCCCGATTTACAATGGGAAGTTACAGGCACAAAAAACCTTGGCTTAGATTATGGATTCCTGAAAGGAAGAATTACCGGTTCTATCGACCTGTATGAAAAAACAACCACCAACATGGTGTTTCCTTACAGCGTGGCACAATCAATTGACCCAAGCGGATTTTTGTGGTTGAATGTTGGCAAAATAAGAAACCGTGGTATTGAGTTTAGTGTAAACGTTAATGCAGTAAACACAAAGAACTTTAGCTGGAACAGTAGTTTTAACCTTGCCAGTAACAAAAACGTGATATTGGATTTAAAAGGGCCTGAACAATACGGTGTAAATGCCGACTCTACTTACTATACACAATTAGATGGCCCCGGCACTACCGGCAGCCGCCTTCAAATTTTAGCAGTTGGTGGGCCATTGGGTCAGTTTTATTCTTTCCAATATGCTGGTAAAGATGCATCAGGCAATTCCTTGTTCTATAAAAAAGATAAAACGCAAACAGCCAATCCTTCTAATATTTCCGATTATCATGCTCTTGGAAGCCCACATGCAAAGTTGATGTTTGGATGGAACAATAATTTCCGGTATAAAAACTTCGACCTTAATTTCTTTGTGAGAGGGGTACTTGGGAATAAAATATTTAATGCTACCCGTGCAGATCTTTCTTATGTAGTTACTGCAGGCCAAACCAATATCAGCCCGTATGCAACCGACGATAAAAGAACGGATGCCCGTAATAATAATTTCTCATCCCGTTACATAGAAGATGGCGGTTACCTGCGATTCGATAATGCGACTTTAGGTTATCGTTTTAATATAAAAAATGAATACATCAGTATGCTGCGCCTTTACGCAACAGTAAACAACCTGTTTGTAATTACAAAATATAAAGGTATTGATCCTGAAATAAACCAGGGTGGTGCATCGCTGGGTGTAGATTATAATAGTTTTTATCCTAAAACACGTACAATTCTATTCGGTGTATCAGTTGGATTTTAATTTTAAAAAAAACATTTTATGAAAAAATATTTCAAACAATTTATAATAGTGATTGCAGCCGGCTTAACCATAAGCTCCTGCCACAAAATTGAGGTAACACCCAATTCGCTTTATACAGAAACAGTGTTCCCTAAAACAGATGCCGAGTTTCAATCGGTAATGGGTACCATTTATACCAGTTTCAGAGGGCATTATTCGCTGGGGTATTGGTTTGCACAAGAGCTAAGTTCAGATGAATCTATTTTGCCAGTGTATGGAGGTAACTGGTTTGATGGGCAGGGATATATTCAACTACATCGTCACGACTGGAACAAAGACCATGGCTGGATAACCACGGTGTGGAATGATGCCAATTCAATTGTGGGTCTTTGTAATCAAACCATGTTCATTTTTAAAAGTGCACCCGAGGGCGATTCTAAAAATACAGCCATTGCAGAATTGAAAACACTAAGGGCCTTTGCTTATTGGGAATTGCTGGATATGTACGGTAATGTTCCATTAGACACACTTTATCCAAGCCCTGGTGTACAGGCAAAAGCAACAAGGGCACAGGTGTTTAGTTTTGTTGAGTCTGAATTAAAAGCAGCAATTCCTTATTTAAAAACAACAACTGGTAGCAGCACGTATGGTAAAGTAACAAAGTGGATGGCGCATGCCTTACAAGCTAAGCTTTATTTAAATGCAGAAGTGTATGCCGGTACTCCTAAATACAATGAAGCTATTGCCGCCTGCGATGCAATTATTGGCTCTGGTAATTTTGCAGTGGAAGCAAGAGGTACTTATTTAAACCAGTTTTCTCCAACAAACGGACCTGCGTTTAAAGAGTTTGTTTTTGCCATTCCTTACGATCCAGCAACCAGCAACGGTTATCTATTTCATGGCCGTTACGATTTAAACCGCAACCTCGGTATTAAGTATCGTTATTCAGGAAGTACACCCGGCAGCTATTCATTCAATCAAATCATCCTGAATCAAACTTCCGGAAATGGGTTGATCAATGCAAAGCCCAGCGGCCCCCGTGCTACATTATCCAGCTTTTATAATAGTTATTTTAAAGCTGATGCCAACGACATAAGAAATAATCAATGGCTGGTGGGTAATCAATTCTGGTCCGATGGTAGTCCAATGATGGTGAGTACCACAAAAAAAGGATATGATCAGTTTTATGCAGGTGCCGATGGAGGTGCTGCAATTACCTATCAGCTTTATATTGATTCTATTATTACTGCACGGCTGGCACCTGCCTCTATTGATTGTGGTAACGATGAAATTGCATGGAATATGGGTATCCGCAATATCAAGTTCTTGCCCGATGCAAACTCATCAAGCCGCAACCAAAGTAATGATGCACCAATATTCCGTTATTCGGATATTTTGTTAATGAAAGCAGAAGCCATTTTGAGAGGCGGTACAGCAACAAGTGGCCACACAGCTCTTTCGCTTACAAACATGGTACGCAGTAACCGCAGTACTTCACCTGCATGGGCATCTGTAACATTAGATGATTTATATTCAGAGCGGGCACGTGAATTTACATGGGAATGCTGGCGCAGAAATGATATGATACGCTTTGGTAAGTACGAAACTGCTTATGGTTTTAAAACAAATGCCGATACATATCGCCGGATTTTTCCAATTCCAACTGCGGCAATGAACACAAATCCTAAACTTATTCAAAATCCCGGGTATTAATTTTTTCATATTATAGCAGAATACAAAAACCCGGGGTTTATACTTCGGGTTTTATATTTACTCCTGAATAAATAAGTAATGAAAAAGAAACTGATTATATTTTTTGTTTTTAAAACGCTGTTTGTATTTACAATTAATGCACAGGTTTTAATAAAAGACAGTATTAATTATACAGGTGCAGATAAACCTGCAACATTACCCGGTGCCTTAAATTTTATTGCCATGGGAGATTGGGGCCGTGTGGGTGCCGATCATCAAAAACAGGTGGCAGTACAAATGGGTAAAACTTCATTTGATATAAAATCGCAGTTTACTATTGCTACAGGCGATAATTTTTATCCCAGCGGCGTTATCAGCGAGTGGGATCCGCTATGGAAATATTCTTTCGAAGATATTTATACCGCTTTTTCTTTACAATGGGATTGGTATCCCGTGCTGGGCAATCATGATTATAAAAGTAATCCTGATGCACAGGTAGCGTATTCAAAAATAAGCCGCAGGTGGAAAATGCCTGCACGGTATTATTCAAAATTAATACCGGTACCAGGTGATACCGCAAGTAAGATTTTAATTTTATTTATAGATACCAATCCATTGATACCGGAGTTTTATAAAAATGTGGAGTATGGCCCAAATGTAAAAAAAGCAGATAGTACACAACAAAAAAAATGGATGGTAAAAGAGTTAAGCAATACATCTCCCAATATAAAATGGAAAATTGTTGTGGGGCATCATCCTATGTTTACCGGCGGTGGCCGCACAGAAGCTTATGATACCAAAGCCATTCGCCACTCATTAAACCCATTGTTTGATAAATACGGCGTGGATGTTTATTTAGCCGGACATGAACATAGTTTACAACATTTGGTAAATGGAAAAACACAGCATTTTATTTCCGGCGCTGCATCAGAAAAAACTGCCGCCCGTTTAATACCCGAAAGTAAAATGGCTGCATCGGAATATGGGTTTATGGTTTTTTCTGTTACGGGTAAACAATTGCTGGTACAAACTATTGACGACGCAGGTAAAATTATTTATACCACAACCATTGATAAATAAAAATATCGCCATGGCTTTAACATAAAAACGATCTTGCATGAATACCATTAAAAGAAAATCTTTTTTAAAAATGAGTGCGCTGGCAATGCTGGCACCTTTGACAAATGGTTTTGTATTGCAGGCTGCCACCAATAAAAATATCTTTTTAGATAAAGACAATGAAATTTTACAAAAGATGGTTGCTGCTAACGATAAACAAGCGGCTAAATTATTACAAACCATAACAGAAGATAATATTGTATTCAGCAGAAAAATAGGACAAGACTTTGCAACCTTAGCTGCTGCTTATGTTGCTGAATCATCATCCTATTATCATAGTGAGCAAATTGTTCCCAAACTTGAAATATTAACCCGTGCATTAGCAAGCCAGCAGTCGGCAGATGGTACGGTAAATATTGCCAATTTAGAATCGCCGCCTGACACTGCTTTTTTAGTGGAGTTACTTGCTGCTGCGGCTTTTATTTTGGCAAAAGACAATGCTGCTGCATTACAAAATACCAATAACGCCATAAAAATATTTTTACAAAAAGCAGGTGATGGATTAACAGCAGGAGGAGTGCATACGCCCAATCACCGTTGGGTAATTTGTGCGGCTTTGGCAAAATTAAATGCTTTGTATCCTTATAAAAAATATGTTGACAGAATTGAAGACTGGTTAGGAGAAGGAATCTTTATGGATGCAGATGGCCATTATCCTGAACGCAGTGCAGGCATTTATGCAGGAGTAGAAAATAATTCATTGATCACTATAGCAAGACTGCTGAATAAGCCAGCTCTGTTTGAATATGTAAGGAAGAACCTGGAGATGACATATTTTTATATGGAACCTAATGGAGATATAGTAACGAATGATTCCAGGAGGCAGGATCAGTTTATGAATAAAAGCATTGTGACCTATTATTATTTCAGCTACCGGTACATGGCTATTAAAGATGGCAATAAAAAATTTGCAGTCCTTACAAGGCAAATGGAAAATATGAAAAGCTTTGAAGAAGATGTGCTGAATAAAGGGTTGTTTTATTTTTTGGAAGATACATTATTGCAGCAATCGTTACAGCAACCGCTCATGCAACCTGACAACTACGAAAAATTATTTACCACTTCAAAATTACTGCGGATAAGAAGAGGTACTACTACGGCTACTTTATTTGGTGGTGTAGATTGGCCACTGATCATTGCATCAGGCCGATCCTGCAGCCCCAACTTTTTTTCTTACCGTAAAGGCAATGCCATTTTAAAATACATGCGCCTGTCCACCTCGTTTTTTGGACTCGGCTATTTTTACAGCGATGGATTAAAAAAAGAAGGCAATAAATATGTACTGCATAAAAAACTAACAGCACCTTATTATCAGCCTTTACACAAAAATTTACGCAACAATAAAGGCGATTATAAATTAGTACCCAGCACCGATGGCCGTTTTTGGAATAAAATGGATTTTGAAAACCGACCTGTTAGTAATGTAAAAACACAAGACACCAGTATTTCGTTTGTGGAAACAAACGGAGCTATTGAATTAAACATAGCAGTAAAAGGTTTAACAGGCGTGCCGGTTACAATTGAACTTTGTTTTGCCGAAGGTGGAAAAATAACTGGTGTTACGGCACCGGAAAATGGTAATAGTTTTTTAGAAAAAGAATTTGGTGAATATGAAATGGGTGGAGATGTGATTCGCTTTGGCCCGGGTGCAATAGGACATAATAAAATTACAAACCTGGAAGGCGAAAGGTACAGCACACATTTCGGTAGTTTAAGAACAGAGGGTATGCATGTGTATATTACCGGGGTTACGCCATTTAATCATACACTAACATTCAGCTAAGCTGCAATGTATCTAAATACAAAAATATTTTTAAGCAGT
>JAYVJU010000277.1:0-10064 GCA_043769035.1 Ferruginibacter sp. | reverse complement strand
ATGGCATTGGATAAGCAACTATTATATGTGCAGCGAAGGAGAAGTAATGGCGGCGGCATTACCCACGCATTTTAAATTAAGCAGCGAAACAGTATTGATTTATAACGAAGAAGCCGGCGACGATTTCTCACATTTAAACGACGAAGAGTTTTTGGTAGCAGAAGCATTACTGATAAAGAAAGAATTGCGGCTTACCGAAATGCAGCAGATCTTAGATATTACGCATGTTTATCCCATCATAAAAAAACTGATTGATAAAAAAATCTGTTTTGTGTGGGAAGCAATGGACGAAAAGTACAAAGTAAAAAAGGAAAATTATATTGTACTTAATCCGGTGTATAATAATGAAGAAGAGCTGAGTAAAAAACTGAATGATTGGAAAGGTGCTCCCAAACAAATGGAACTGCTGCTGGCCTATCTTCATTTAGAAAAACAGGAGGGAGATGTACTGCAAACAGCATTATTAAAAAAATCGGGTGCAACTGCGGCCCAATTAAAAGGGCTGACAGATAAAAATATTTTATGGGTAGAGAAAAGGAGTGTGGACAGAATTAAAACCTTACCCAGGAACGTAACTATCGATTTTGAATTTAATGAAGCACAGCAGGCTGCATCTACTGCTGTTACAAAAGCATTTGAAGAAAAACCTGTATGCCTGTTGCATGGCGTAACCGGTAGTGGTAAAACGCAGGTATATATCAAACTGATAGAACATTATTTTACACAAGGCAAACAAGTGTTGTATCTGTTGCCGGAAATTGCGTTGACTGCACAAATCATCCGGCGCCTGCAAAAACATTTTGGTGGTAACATCACCATCTATCATTCTAAATTTAATAATAACGAACGTATAGAACTGTGGAATAAGATACGCACTGGTGAAGTAAAAATTGTATTGGGTGCAAGAAGTGCTTTATTTCTGCCATTTAAAGAACTGGGTTTGATTATAGTGGATGAAGAGCATGACGCCTCTTACAAACAACAGGAACCTGCACCACGATATAATGCAAGGGATGCGGCTATTTATTATGCAGGCTTATTTAACAGTAAGGTTTTATTAGGCAGTGCCACACCTTCGGTTGAAAGTTATTTTAATGCCGTCAATAATAAATATGCATTGGTGGAATTAAATGAAAGATTTGGAGGGTTGCTTTTACCGGCCATTGAAATTGTAAATACCAGGCAGGTGGCACAAAAAGGTAAAGTGATGATAAGCCCCCAGTTAAAAGAGGCCATGCAAAAAGCATTGGATGATGATAAGCAGGTGATATTATTTCAAAACCGGCGGGGCTATAATCCTTATTTAATTTGTGGTGTATGTGGTTTTATTCCGCAGTGCAACCATTGTGCAGTATCATTAACCTTACATAAGCACAGCAATAAACTGCATTGCCATTATTGTGGCAGCCAATATCCTAAATTAATTACCTGCCCTGCATGTGGCAGCAATAATTGGCAGGAGAAAAATTTTGGTACCGAAAAAATTGAAGAGCAATTGGAAGAAGAATTTCCAAAACACCGTATTGCAAGGATGGATGTGGATAGTGTGAGAGGAAAGTCTGCACATGATAATTTGATACAGTTATTCGAACAGCACCGCTTTGATATTTTAGTAGGTACACAAATGGTGGTAAAAGGTTTGGATTTTGATAAAGTAAGCCTTGTAGGTATTTTAGATGCTGACGGACTGTTAAGCTTTGCGGATTTCAGGGTAAATGAACGGGCTTTTCAATTGATGGAGCAGGTGAGTGGCCGTGCAGGAAGAAAAGAGAAACAGGGTACTGTAATAATACAGGCTACAAATATTAAACACCCGGTTTTGCAACTGGTGCAACAGCACGATTACAAACAGTTTTATAATATTGAAATTGAAAACCGCAAGGAGTTTTTTTATCCACCTTACAGCCGTATTGTTTTATTAACTTTAAAACATAAGGATAAAACGGTAGTGGAAAATGCGGCAGATAAGCTGGCTGCTTTATTGCGGCAGGACCTGAAAGAGTATATTACAGGACCGGCAGCACCTGTAATAAACCGCATCCGCAACCAATACCTGATGGAAATATTAATTAAGTTGCCAAAAGAACATGGTATGAGTGGTACTTATAAAAAAGTCATTCGTAATCATATTAATTTATTAAGCAGCGAAAGGAGTTTTAAAAGTGTAACAGTTGTTGTGGATGTGGATACTAATTAGTAAACCCCTCCGCCCCTAAAGGGGAACTTAGTATGAAGAAGATTATGAATAATAGGTTGTGTTTTTTTGTTACGAACATTTGCACCTTGAGTGAGCGACATTGGCGAAAGTTTATCCCGATTTTTCGGGACTCCGTTCAACTAAAAATTTCTATTTAGCTTTGTCCACAGTTTATTATAAACATGATACAGGAAAATATATCTCTTAAGCATTTAAATACATTCCGTATTGATATAACTGCAAAATATTTTGCTGCATTTAATACTGTTGATGCATTAAGCGAACTATTACAATTTAAGCAACCATCAACTACCAACTACCAACTATCAACTTTGCTTTTAGGCGGTGGCAGCAATATCCTCTTTACCAAAAACTTTGATGGCCTTGTTTTAAAAAATGAAATAAAAGGGATTGAATTAATAAAGGAAGACAATAACTACGTTTACATAAAAGCAGCAGCCGGAGAAAACTGGCACCAGTTTGTGTTGCACTGTATCAATAATAATTGGGCAGGTGTAGAAAATTTATCACTCATTCCGGGTAATGTCGGTGCAAGCCCGATGCAAAATATCGGGGCGTATGGCGTGGAGGTTAAAGATATATTCTATTCTTTAGAAGCTTTTCACCTGCAGGAAAAGAAAATAGTACAATTTAATATAGATGATTGCACATTTGGTTACCGGGAAAGTGTATTTAAGAAAAAATATAAAAATGAATTTGTAATAACCAGTGTTGTTTTCCGTTTAAATAAACAACCAAAGTTCAATACTTCTTATGGCGCTATTGAACAGGAACTGAAAAAATGGGGGTGAAAGAGCTAAGCATTAAAGCCATTTCGGAGGCAGTGATCAATATCCGGTCTTCTAAATTACCCGACCCTGCACAAATTGGAAATGCAGGAAGTTTTTTTAAGAACCCTGAAATTGAAGAGGTGACGTTTGATATCCTGCATTCTAAATTTCCTGCAATTGTCGGATATAAATTACCCAATGGAAGTGTTAAGCTTGCTGCAGGCTGGTTAATAGAACAATGCGGCCCCGGTAATGGCGGGACAAGCTGGAAAGGATACCGGGAAGATGATGCCGGTTGTCATGCAAAGCAGGCTTTGGTATTGGTAAATTATGATAGAGCCACCGGAAGCAGTATTTATGCGTTGAGTGAAAAAATAATCAACAGTGTAAGAGAAAAATTTAGTGTAATACTGGAAAGAGAAGTTAACATTATTTAACAAAAACCGGGCAGCACATATTGATGTTAATGTGTCTGTAAATAACTTAAACAATTTAATTATGAAAAAAGTATTCATTTTAGCCCTATTATTTACCTGTTCATCGCAACTGCTTAAAGCGCAGGATAAAATTTACCGCAATAACGGTAAAGTAGTACTGGCAAAAGTTATTGAAGTAGGTGCTTCTGAAATTAAATATAAAGAATACAATAACCCCGATGGTCCCATTTACGTATTAGAAACAGACCGGGTAAAAAAAATTGTTTACGAAAATGGTAAAGTGGAAACTTTTGAAGATAATTTAAAAGATATGGAGCGTTATGCCGGACAAAAACGCCAGGCAATAAAAATGAATTTCCTTTCTCCTTTATACGGTTATTTTGAAGCAGGCTACGAAAAAACCACAGCCTTTGGAAGAAGCTATGAATTTTCGCTCGGCATAATTGGCGCTGGTAAATCAGACATTATTAATTACAGTTACTATAACGGAAGCGGTACACCCTTAAATGAAGTAAAAAAGAAACAGTTTGGCTTTTTTGCAACGGGCGGGTATAAATTTGGCAAGTTACCCGATTTTTTAATTTTTGGTAAATCGAGAGCCAGTCATTTAATGCAGGGTACCTATATTAAGCCGCTTATTTACTTAGGACATTATAAAGAAAATATTATGGTGCAAAAAGGCAGCAACAGTAGCCCTTTTGTAGTGGGTAAACAGAATGTAACCTTTGGTGCTATACAGATTGAACTGGGGCGGCAATGGGTTTTTGGCGATAAAATGGTGTTAGATATTTACCAGGGGCTTGGTTATGGTATTGACAATAAAGAAGATAATTACCAGCCTTTCGGTTACGGCACCAGTAACTATTTTCAGGAAACAGCAGCCTATAATTATGGAAATTTCAGGTTGGGCAAAAGCCCCGCTTTGTCTTACACCATTGGTTTGCGAATAGGTTTATTATTAAAAGATAAAACAAAAGATAAGCCCAAAGAATAAGCAACTATTAATTAAACCAACAGCCACAACTTAATGCTGTGGCTTTTTTTTGGGGTGGCTTAACCCTATTTTTGGTAAGGGCTTTTTCTGGCCTTATTATCGTGGCATTTCTTTCGGGTATAAATTTTAAAATAAGTTGTATAAACAAAAAATCCCCCCAACTTGTTGGGGGCATTTTTTTAGTAGTGTTCACTTAGAAATTATAATTTCTGATCGGAATCTTTTTTTAAAGCGGTTGTTTTTCTTTTCAGTAACCGGTCAATAAATCCTTTGCCCGAGCTTGTTAACCTGTTGTGCGAAGTAAGGTAATGAATAACCTTATGTTCAAGCCAGTGATGTAATGGTAATAATATTGCTGCCAGCAATATCATAAACGAAAGGTCTTTCCAGGGCTCGCCATTGGTAAAACCATACAGGTTCTTTTTAAAGATGAGAAAAATAAATTCGAAGAACATTAGAAATGTAAAGAAGCCTATCATTTTTATTGTGGTAGCCGAAACTTTAAACATGCCCATCATCACCATTACAATAAACAGGCTGGCTATACCAATGGTAATAAGCATGTACTGGATATTATCTCTCTTACGTTTCTTTTCCTGTTTCTCTTTATCTAATCTTTCCTGGCGTTGCTGTTCATCTGCCACTTCAATTTGCAGCAGGTCTTTCTCCTTGCCCAGTTTATCCAGGCTGTCTTTATATTTATGATTTAAAGAAGTATACAGTAAGGCCTGTTTATAATCACCTTTAATTTGAAGTAAAGAGTCCAGCTCTGCCGCAACATAACTCATGGTTTGTAATTCGCCAATACCTTTGGCCAGTTCATTCGCTTTCATAAAATACTCAAGTGACTTATCGTACTCTTTTGTTTTTTTGTATAACAAACCTAACTGGTAATTATAGCTTAACTGGGTACCGCTATTTACATCCTGCTCAAAAAATGGTGCTACTCTATTGTAATAATATTTTGCCGAATCGTAATTGCCAAGTTGTGTGTAGATATAACCATAAGACTGATCTACAAAATGCCCAAAATTTACTGTTTGTAAAAATTGCTTTAACTGCGGGTGCTCATTAAAATAAGTTAATGCTTTTTGTGGTTGGTTAGCACCAAGATAATTGTTTACAATGCTTCTATACACGAGTGCTTTAATCGGGTCAAATTTTAACGAGTCGCCAAGTTTTAGCGCACGTTCATAATAAACTGTGGCCATATCATTGTTTTTCTTTGCGGCATACAAATCGCCAATACGGGTAAGGTCCTGTACTTTACTGTAAGGCGTTTGCCCGTTCTTTATGTCGTCAAGTTTTTGCAATGCCTTTACCTGGTAATCTATCGCTTTATCATTGTCATCTATAACTGCGTAAAAAAGCGATAATTTATTATAGCCAGACCGTAACAGATAATGATTATTTAAGTCTTCCGCAATGCGGATGGCACTCATTAAATTTTTTAATGCCAGTATATTTTCATTTTTAGATAGATACACTGAACCATACTCCAGGTGAACCCTTGCTGCAAGACTATCGTTTTTTACCAAACCAATATTGGAATATGCCTGGTTACAATAATTAAGCGCTTTATCTGCATCGGGAACAGACCGTGATATTTCTGAGAGGTAGAGAAACGCACTAATCACCTGTTCGTCCAGTTTATTTTTCCGTGCCAGCTCCAGCCCCTGGTTATAATAACTTATCGCCTTATCAATATTGTCTTTACGGCCAGCCAGGTAAGAATATCTTTCGCCATTGGCAAGTAAGGCTTTTACCATCAATTTTCTGTCTCTCGACATTTCTGCAATCTCTATCATTTGCAGGCCATACTTATCCGATTCAGCTAAGTTCACATTCATTAATGTACGGCTTAACATGCCCAGCACTTCCACTTTTTTTTCATCCGTAGTGGCTTTTGCAAGTTGTACTTTAAAGGAATCTACTATAGCAGTTTGAGATTGTACAGTAAAACAGGCGGTAACGCAATAAAGCAGGAAACATATTTTTTTCATGTTTCAAATTAGGGGTTTTCTCTAATAAAATAAAATGGCAGTTGCTAAACAGTAGTATTGATTTTTAGTTAAAGTCATCCTCATTAAAATCTTCTTCGCTAAAATGCTGGCTCCCAATATTAAGCATGCTGCCCATCAGATCTTTAAATTCTATTTTTCCTTCCAGCACTTTTTTACTAATTAAAGAATAGGCAGCAAGGCCATGCAAAACAAATTCCATCAGCAAGGCATTTTCTTTTTCATTTGCCGCTTTAAAATATTTTTTTACCAATGCATGCAGGCCATCTACTTTGTACAACAACTGTACTTTATCTTCATCCTTAGTTTCAAAAAAAGTGTTTAAAGCATTACCTGCATCAAACCATCTTGTAATGGCTTTGTAGGGGTTGTCTTCCGGCGTGGCATCTTTACCTCTTTTCTTTTTTAAACTGTCAGGATTGGGGAAGTAAAGGCCAAACTGCGTACGTATCGATTTCTCCAGTAAATTAAATGCTACCTGGTATGGGCCTTCCTGTTCGCCTTCATACACCAATTCTATTTTTCCTGTTATGGATGGAATGATACCTACGAGGTCACTTAGCCAAACCTGGGTTTCTTTTTCATTATTAATTATTGCTCTTCTTTCTGCAGCACTTACTGCATTTTCATAAGCGCTGATGGTAAGCCTTGCACTAACACCACTTTTTTTATCTACCAGTTCGCTGCTTCTTGCTTCAAATGCTACCTGCTCAATTAAACGTTTTATAAGATCACTAACTTTTACTCTTGATGATTGCTCATCACTGATGGCAGCTTCCTGCTCAGTAATAGCCAATGATGTTTCAATGCTTTTAGGATAATGAGTAAGTATCTGGCTTTCTATCCTGTCTTTTAAAGGCGTAACAATACTTCCCCTGTTGGTGTAATCTTCGGGGTTGGCGGTAAATACAAACAGCACGTCCAATGGTAGCCGCAATTTAAAACCACGTATCTGCAAATCGCCTTCTTCTAAAATATTAAACAGCGATACCTGTATTCTTGCCTGCAGATCGGGCAATTCATTTATTACAAAAATGCTACGGTTACTTCTTGGTATAATGCCATAGTGCAACACTCTTTCATCTGCAAAGCTTAATTTTAAATTGGCTGCTTTTATCGGATCGATATCGCCGATAAGGTCAGCAACACTTACATCTGGTGTGGCTAATTTTTCGCCGTAGCGCTGGCTGCGGTGCAACCATGCAATTGGAGTAGCATCTCCCTTTTCTTCTATAAGATCTACCGCATATCTTGAAATGGGATTTAAAGGATCGTCATTAATTTCACTTCCTGCAACAACAGGAATATATTCATCAAGTAACTCGATCATCTGCCTTGCCATACGTGTTTTGGCCTGGCCACGTAAACCCAAAAATAAAATATTGTGTTGCGATAACAAAGCCCGTTCTGTATCCGGTATCACCGAATCTTCGTAACCTAATATTCCGGGAAAAGGATTTTCTTTTGCTTTAATTTTTGTAATTAAATTATCACGTATTTCCTGCTTAATGCTTTTTGAAACGTAACCGCTTTTCTTTAATTCGCCGAGTGTTTTTACTTTGTTATTCATCTTTAGTTTTTATTAATCAACTTTTATTGTTTATCCAACATCACTAAGAAAAATCAAAAGACGCTAAGATAACTTTGCACCTTAGCGTCTTTGCGTGGAAATCTTTTAATACACCGTCTTTCTCTTCCCACTCTCAAAATCTTTAAATATAAATGCCCCCAGTTTATCCAATCCAGCAAAAAAAGCTTTACCATGATTACACTCTGTAAATTCCTGTACAAATTTTTGTAAGTAAGGGTCGGTTGCTATCATAAATGTAGTGATAGGAATTTTTATTTTTTTGCATTGTGTAGCTAAACTCAAACACCGGTTCAGTATTTTTCTATCTACACCAAAACTGTTTTTATAATAACGGCTGCCTACTTTTAAGCAGGTAGGTTTACCGTCGGTTATCATAAATATCTGTTTGTTAGGGTTTCGCCTTCTGCGTAAAATATCCATGGCTAATTCTAACCCTGCAACGGTATTAGTATGGTAAGGCCCAACCTGTAATAAGGCAGGTCTTTTATTTCAATAGGCCATGCATCGTTACCAAAAACAACAATATCTAAAGTGTCTTTCGGGTATTTTGTTTTGATGAGTTCACTTAAAGCCATTGCCACTTTTTTTGCAGGCGTAATCCTGTCCTCACCATATAATATCATACTGTGAGAAATATCTATCATCAATACAGTTGAAGTCTGGCTTTTAAAATCTGTTTCTCTTATCTCCAGGTCATCTTCCTGCATTTTAAAACTATCTATGCCGTGGTTGATCTGTGCATTGCGTATGGAACTGGTAAAATCGATCTGCTCCATGGTATCGCCAAATTGAAATGGCCTTGTCTCCGGGTTTATTTCATCGCCGCCACCGGGTTTAAAAGTATGATGATTGCCCTGCTTTGTTTTTTTTAGCTTGCCAAAAATTTCTTCCAGGCTTTTTTTACGGATACTTTGTTCTGTTTTAGAGGTGATCTTTATTTCCCCATTCTCTTTTTTCTCATCAATGTATCCTTTGTCTTTTAAATCTTCTAAAAAATCGCCGATGCCATAATCATCATTGGTGAGTTTATACTCTTTATCCAGTTCATTCATCCATTGCATGGCCTCATTAAAATCGCCATTGGTATAAGTAAGCAGTTGTAAAAAAAGATCCAGTAATTTCTCAAAAGGAGATTTACTGTTATCGTTAGGATCGTATTTGGAAAAATTATACCCGAGCATGGTGGTGTGGATGATCAATAGTGAAAAGAAACTGTCTTATACTAAATTACGAAACATTTAAGTGTGGCGTTTGGTTCATTTGTTAAATAAAAAATCCCCCGGTGTGCGGAGGATTTTTATTTATCTTTTTTCTTATCCTTTTTTCTTTGGCGTATCAGCTTTAGCCGGGGTTACCGGTGGCGAAATAATTGTTCCCGGATTTTCGGGCAGTGCTATCTTTTGTGGTCCAAATTCCATTTCTATTTGGGGTATGTATGTCAATAAGCGTTTTACTTCTTCTGTATCGTATTGCAAGCTTTCCTGCTTACGGTCATCAAGCTTGCTTATATATTCCAGTTGTTGCTCCAGGTCTTTTTTTATGCTTTTGGTAATCTTAGCAGCCAATACTGTATCACCGGCTTTATAACTGGCCATAATCATTTGTAAAGAAAATCTATTATGCTGCTGCCCCCTGCTTACCATGCCATAGGGGAAATTTTCTTCCAGCATCATCTGGTCACATTTGTTCAGCATTTTTTTTGCTTCTTCTTTTTTGCCTTTATCTGCAAGGCTTATTGCAGCCTGTGCGTAAGCAAAACGGATACTGTTTAGGTGCCTGCGGTTTTCCTCATCAAAATAAACGCCTGGTAAATTGGCGTTGCCAAACTTAAATTTATTCATCATTTTATCGTAAGCCCAATCGTTATTCACTTCGCTGTTTAATACGGGTACAAAACGATAGGTAAGCCCATCCTGGCGGATGTAATTGTTAATGCCTATACCGCCTGCATCCGGCGAAGTAAAGTAAATCGGCCTTTTCCATTTATTAGCGGCAATGATATTTAAAACAGCAGCATCGTTTTTAAATATCAC
>JAYVJU010000276.1:0-2542 GCA_043769035.1 Ferruginibacter sp. | reverse complement strand
AAAACAATAAACCTCTTTTGTACCATGCCTGTTTTTTTGGTACATTTAAAAAACAACTACATGTATGAAACAGCTGTTGAATAATATTTTTTATTCTTTTCCTGTACAGCTTTTTGTGCTGCATTTTAGAAAATTTCAGGTACTGCTGGTGTTTTGGTATTTGCTTGGCAGTACCATTAACAGCGGTTTTATGAAAACCTTTGGTGCCGATGCACTTTTTTTTGCACCCGAGTATTTAGGTAAGGTTGATATGCTGTCGGCTGCAATTGTGGGCATTGCCCTCGGGGTATTTATTATGAGCTGGAATGTAACTACATTTATTTTACACAGTAAGCGCTGTAAATTTTTAGCTACCACATCAAAGCCCTTTTTTAAATACTGCATCAATAATGCAGTGCTGCCTTTACTTTTTATTATTTTTTATTTTGCCAGGCTTATCCCTTTTAATAAATATAAAGAGTTGATGACTGTTGGCGAAATTGCCGTAATAGCAGTTGGTTTCTTAGCCGGCTTTATATTGTTGCTGGCTGTTTCATTTATTTATTTTTTCCAGGCCGAAAAAACAATACTCCGCAGTGTGGTACCCATTGTAAGTAATCCACAACATTTTAAAGAGGAGTATAACCCGGCTACAAATCCGCAGCAGGAAGGTTTTGGAATGAAGGTGGGCTATTATTTTACCGGAAGGTTTCGTTTGCGTAAAGCAAGAAATGTATCGCACTACAGCCAGGATTTTTTAGATATGATTTTTAAACGGCACCATTTTTCTGCCATCATCAGCATTGTACTGGCTTTTATTTTTTTGGCCGTGGTAGGTTTTTTTTTAGATGATAAATTTTTCCAGGTTCCGGCTGCAGCAAGTATTTTTATATTTTTTGCTGTAATGACTGCAGTTATTGGAGCCCTTACTTATTTTTTACAAAGCTGGAGCCTTCCTTTTATAATAGTGCTTGTTTTTTTTATTGATATTTTATACAATAAAGATATTATTGACCCACGAAATAAAGCTTACGGGTTAAACTATACCAATAAAACAGAGCGGCCGGTTTACAGCAAACAAGCGCTGCAGCAATTGTGTACACCGGAAAAAACTGCAGCAGATAAAACCAATATGCTTGCCATACTGGAAAACTGGAAGCAAAAGCAAACAGTGCCTAAGCCGGTAATGATTTTTATAAATGTAAGTGGAGGAGGTTTACGTAGCGGTACTTTTGTTATGAACACACTGCAAAAATTAGACAGTATTACAAAGGGTAAATTAATGCAGCATACCATGCTGATAAGCGGAGCAAGCGGCGGAATGTTAGCGGCCACTTATTACCGGGAGTTGTACCGGGCTAATTTAACTGCCAACCCTGCAGTGAGTTTAAGTCATCCAGGCTTTACAGATAATATTGCACAGGATCTGCTGAACCCGGTTTTTTCTTCCATGATAGCAAGGGATATGTTTTCGCCAGCACAAAAATTTACGGTAGGAAATTTTAAGTATGTTAAGGACAGGGGCTATGCTTTTGAACAAAAGCTGGATGATAATACAAAGGGAATACTCAACCACCAGATAAAAGATTTTGCTGCAGATGAAAAAACTGCAAAAGTACCGTTGATGATATTTAACTCTACCATCAGCAGGGATGGCCGGCAGATGATTGTCAGCAGCCAGCCTTTGAGTTTTTTAATGAAACCATTTTTGTATGCTGCAGATACTGCAGCCAGTCCTGATGCAGTTGACTTTGCAGCATTTTTTGCAAAGCAGAATCCCGGAAACCTGCGCCTGCTGACTGCATTACGGATGAATGCAACTTTCCCTTATGTATTACCAAATGTGTGGCTGCCAACCCAACCTGTTATTGATGTAATGGATGCAGGCTTAAGGGATAATTTTGGGCAGGAAACCAGTTTACGTTTTATAGAAAATTTTAAAGACTGGTTACAACAGAATACCGGTGGGGTAATAGTATTGCAATTACGTGACCGCAGAAATGATAACTGGCAGCAACCTTTTGAAAGCAGCAGTATTACCGATGTACTTGTTAAGCCGGCCACCATGCTGCAACATAATTGGTATAAGCTGCAGGATTTTTCAGAAACCAATCAATATAGTTACCTGCACGATGGACTGGATACTTTGTTGCACCGCATCAGTTTTATGTATGTGCCTAAAAAAGAAGATAAAGGTGCCGCATTAAATTTTCATTTAACGGCTCAGGAAAAAAAAGATGTGATGGAATCTTTTGATAACAGCTATAACCAGGCCGCATTAAAAAAAGTACTGGAATTGTTGAAGTGAGTTTATCTAACCGGCATCAATAACTTAAATGCATTTTCAATAATCTCAATTTCAAATATTGCGGCCGTTGCTGCCGGGTCGCCATCAATATGCAATGGCGCCATGGATGGATTCTGGATAGTTATTTTTTTAGTTTGAAAATAACCGATATCGGTGCGGTGATATTTTTTATCTTCATAAGGCCGCACTTCTCCTTTGCGTATTTGCTTTAACACATTCCATATCATACGCATCTTACTCATTTTATTTACAATA
>JAYVJU010000275.1:0-14117 GCA_043769035.1 Ferruginibacter sp. | reverse complement strand
TAGCTTTAGCATTAATAATTTACATACCTGGACAAAATATTCAGGATGGAATCCTGAAACCAATTCCCGTGACGAGCCTTTATCACAAGGTCTTGATTTTGGGTCGTATCCACTCAACAGGTCATTTATTGGCCGTATTAATATTCAATTTTAATCATAATCCAAATACAAATAATTATGAGAAATATAATTAGCTTTTTACTTTCAGCACTCTTGGTTTTTGTTTTCCCCTCTTGTAAAAAACAAGTATTAGAAGTTGAACCAGAAGGACAAGAGTCAATCGAAAAATTATTTACCAGTACCGATGGAGCTATTCAAGCTATCAATGCTGCATATGAAAGATTCGGCATGTTAGGTTCAGGCGAAGCGGCTCTTTTTCATTACCTCGAAGAAAAATCGGATAATGCTTATCATGGTCGTTCAAACTTTGAGTGGGATAGATACACTGAGAATTCTATTACAGCAGGAATTGCAGAATCCTGGTCATCTTTCTTTATCAACATTCAGAGAGCGAATACAGTATTAGGACGCCTAAAAAATGTGCCATTTAAACCAGCAGAAATCACTAATAAGTTACCAGAAAGTATTGAAGGGCAAGCTTATTTTATCAGGGCATTGAGTTATTTTTGGTTGGTGCAGCTTTGGGGCGATGTACCCCTTTATACTACAGAAATTATCGACCCACAATCAGAGGCAAAAGCAAGAACAAAAACGCTGGATGTTTATAACCAGATAAAAAGCGACTTGGATTTAGCTATCCAGAAACTACCGCTTAAAACACAACTCAATAATAGCAAAGGCTTTGAAAAATTTAGAGCCTCCAAAGGAGCAGCCAATGCTTTAAAAGCAGAAGTTCATTTAGTTTTGGGAGAATGGCAGGCCGCTGCGGATGCGGCTAATGCAGCTATCATTTCAAATGAGTTTAGTTTATACAGCACTGCAAATTATATCAGAAATTTTCAAGGACTTGACGAGAATGGTATCGAGTCGGTTTTTGAAATTCAGTATTCTGCAGATAATCCAGCTCCTTTAGGTATATTATTTAACGGTCAAACTAATTGGCATGGTTATCCAGGATTGGTTTTTGGGCAGGCTCGTTTTGGTTCACCCGCCACCGATGACCTACAAACTATACCTTTTGTTGGAGTTAGAGGCGATGGGTTATCTCAGGCTTTCGAAGCTGGCGACATACGTAAAGCAGTTGCTATTTCAACCTATGGTAATAGACCAAATCCAATTAATTCTGCAGGACCATCAATATGGCTTTGCAACAAATATTATGTGTCTAATCTTATTAGCGAAAGAAGCAATGTAAACTTGCCACTTATACGCTATTCAAAAGTACTTTTAACAAGAGCAGAAGCACTAAATGAATTGGGAGCTGCTAACGCAACAGCCACAAGTATTATTAACAACCAAATACGTTCAAGGGCGGGGCTTCCAGCATTGACAACAACAGTTACAGATAACCAAAGCAGTATGCGGAATGCTATATTAAATGAACGCCGTGTTGAATTTTGCTTTGAAGTGCAACGCTATTTTGACCTTTTACGCACAGGTACCCTTGTTAATCAAATTCAGGTTAAACAAGGAGTTACTGTTAATCCTGTTAGAATAACAAAGCACCCAATTACCAATAAAGACATTTACTTATTACCTATTCCACAAAATGAAAGGGACAATAACTCTAAAATGACACAGAATCCTGGTTATTGAGAATTAGGTAAGCAAAATTTGATTGTACTAATAATAAGATTTTTAGCTTGGTAGCTGTAATACTAACCCAACTTCAAAATCTGAGTTATTTAAATTTGTGAGTCTGATTTTAAAAAATCAGACTTTTTTTTTCTCACAACAAAATTTTGGCAGAAATAATTTGATTAATAATTAAAAAACGGGTCTTGTAATTGATTGTAATACTTTAAAAAAATTATCAGTTAATGAAACTAAGGACTAAACTTTTACTCGTTTTGATGGCTGTTTCAATAAACCTTTTAGCACAAACGAAAAGGCCAAATATCATTTTTATACTTGCTGATGATTTAGCACAGGCAGATTTAGGTTGCTATGGAAATCCTTTTAACGAAACACCCAACATTGACCGATTGGCCAAACGTGGGATAAAATTTACACAAACTTATTCTGCAAGCCCTGTTTGTTCACCATCAAGGGCCAGCATATTAACGGGCAAACACCCAGCCCGTTTGCAACTTACCAATTTTTTGGTAGGGGAACGTACAGACTCTCTATCACCAGTTTTACCTGCCACGTTTAAGAAATCTTTGCCACCTTCAGAAATAACATTAGCCGAACGTTTTAAAACAATGGGTTACCAAACTGGTTTTGTTGGTAAATGGCATTTGGCAAGTGTTGCTGCAGACTCTCTTGCACCATGGGGACAAGGGTTTGATTATGCAAGGTCAATAGGCCAAAATGGTTTAGATTACTACAACTATACAATTTCTGAAAACAGCTTTAAGAAAGTGTTTAAAGATACAGGTACAGTTTATATGACAGACAAACTAACTCAATATGCACTCGATTTTGTAAAGAGTGCAGATGCTAACCAACCTTTTTTCTTGTATTTATGCTATTCAGCTCCTCATGTTTTTTTAGTGCCACGGGGCGATAAAGTTTCTAAATATCTAAAAAAATATGAAGAACATAACGGCAAATACAATCCTTACTATGCTGCCATGATAGAAAGTATGGACGATGGTGTAGGACAGCTTATGGCGCTGCTCAAAACTCAAGGGTTAGATGAAAATACGTTAGTTGTTTTTACATCCGACAACGGTGGTGTGGGCTTGCCTGAACTTGGCCCTGTTCCTACATCTGCAGGAAACCTGCGCAAATGGAAAGGGCATTCATATGAAGGTGGTATAAGAGTGCCAACCATCATTAGCTGGCCAAAGCAAGTTGCACAAAACCAAACTTCAAATGCATATTTTATAAACACCGACTATACACCAACTTTCATGGAAATGCTGGGTGAAAAAACAGAAGCATTGCCTGATGCTCAAAGTTTTTATGGTCTTTTGTTAAACCCAACTATGCAGTATCAACGGGGTGCTATCTATTGGCATTATCCGCATTTCAGCAATCAAATGGGGCGGCCAAGAGGAGCCGTACGGGAAGGAGATTGGAAGCTCATCAAAAACTATGAAACTAACAAAATTGAGTTGTACAACTTAGCTAATGATGAAAGTGAAACTACTGATTTGAGTAAAAAGAATTCCAAAAAAGCGAAGGAAATGCATAATAAACTATTGGATTGGCTGAAGAGTGTAAATGCCAATATGCCAATAATGAAAACCAAGCGATAATTAAAGTCAAATACAAACTTTAATAGAACGCAAATATTTAAAAGAGATAAATCGAAACAAAATGAAGTATTGCTTTGCTATTTTAATAATACTATCAATTTCCAACATAGTATTTTCACAAACGCCAGGATTTTCTGTAAACGATTTGCGTTGTGAGTATTTGCAAAATCCTCAGGCGGTTGATGTTGATAAACCACGATTTATATGGGCTTTAAAAGGTAATCAAAAAGGTACATTACAATATGCTTATCAATTAGTAGTTGGAACTGACTCTCTTTCTGTTAGAGAGGGAAAGGGAAATATGTGGAAGTCTGATAAGATGATTAGTAACTCAACGCTTGTTTCATACCAGGGAAAGCAGCTCAACCCATTTACTAAATATTTTTGGAGGGTTATAGTTTGGAATAAGGATAACAAACAAAACCTTGCACCAGGGATTGCAAGTTTTAGAACCGGGATTAAACAGCAAAGTAATTGGAAGGGAGATTGGATAACAGATTCACGGGATGCAGCAATAAAACCGGCTGCTTATTTTAGAAAAGTATTTACAAGAGCAAAAGATATAAAATCGGCCTTTGTTTACATTGCGGCCGCTGGTTTGTTTGAACTTAAGATAAATGGCACTCGGGTAGGTAACGAAGTTCTTGAACCGGCTTATACAAGATTTGACAGACGTAATTTGTATGTTGCATATGATGTCACTTCGTTAATACAAAAAGAAAATACGATTGCTGTATTGATGGGGAATGGTTGGTACAATCACCAATCAACTGCTGTTTGGTATTTTCATGAAGCACCATGGCGAGCAAGGCCAAAATTTTGTTTAGACTTAAGAATTGAATACAAAGATGGTACTATTGAATTTGTTACTACCGATAAAACCTGGAAAACAAATTTAAGTCCTGTTGTATTTAATAGTATTTACACCGGCGAGCATTTTAATGCCAACTTAGAAGAAACAGGTTGGGATAAAAATAATTTTAACGATAAAAAATGGGCAAATAGTTTAATAGCAACTGCTCCTTCAAATAATATTGTTGCACAGCAAATGCACCCCATAAGGGCTACTGAAGAAGTACCAGCTAAAAGCGTAAGGAAAATTGATTCAACTAAGTACATTTTTGATATTGGAAAAAATATTGCAGGTGTTACAAAGCTTACCGTAAAGGGTGATTCTGGTACAGTAATTAAAGTTATTCACTCTGAACTGCTTGATAAGAAAGGGAATTTAGACTTATCAAATATCAACCTGCACTACAGACCAAAGGATGATACGGACCCTTTTCAAACTGATGTCTATACTTTAAGTGGTAAAGGCATAGAAACATTTTCTCCCCGATTTAATTATAAAGGGTTTCAATTTATTGAGGTAAATAGTAGTAAACCCATTGAACTTACCAAGGAAAGTTTAACGGGTATTGTACTTCATAGTGATGTTCCAAAAATTGGTTATATCAATAGTTCAAGTAATACCCTTAATAAAATTTGGGAAGCAACAAACAGTTCTTATCTGGCTAATTTGTACGGGTATCCAACAGATTGTCCTCAACGTGAAAAAAATGGTTGGACTGGAGATGCACACATTGCTATAGAAACCGGTCTGTATAATTTTGATGGCATTACGGTATATGAAAAATGGCTTAAAGACCATCAGGACGAACAACAACCAAATGGCGTACTTCCTGCAATCATTCCAACAAGTGGTTGGGGGTATCATTGGGCAAATGGCCCGGACTGGACAAGCACTATTGCCATTATACCCTGGAATATTTACCTGTTTTATGGCGATTCAAGATTATTATCAGAATGTTATCCAAACATTAAAAAGTATGTGGATAGAATTACAGCAACCAGCGAAGGAGATTTAACAAGTTGGGGTTTAGGAGACTGGATACCTGTAACAACCAAACCTCCGGTTGAATACACATCTTCTATCTACTATTATATTGACGTTTCTATACTTGCAAAAGCAGCCAAACTTTTAGGGAATGAAGCAGATTTTACTAAATACTCAAAACTTGCTTCAACAATTAAATCGGCATTTAATAAAAAATATTTTAACAAGGAAAAAGGTATATACGGCAGCGGTTTACAAACAGAGTTGAGTGCTGCACTTTACTGGGGTTTAGTGCCAGAGGAAGCAAAAAAACAAGTTGCAAAAAATCTTGCACAAAAAGTAATTGATGATGGCAAGCATTTAAACGTAGGCCTTTTGGGAAGTAAAGCAATTTTGAATGCACTAAGCGAAAATGGATATGCAGATTTAGCTTATGAAGTTGCATCGCAGGAAACGTATCCATCCTGGGGCTGGTGGATTAAAAACGGTATGAGCACACTTCCTGAAAATTGGAATTTGGAAAATGAAAAAAATGACATCTCTCACAATCATATCATGTTTGGAGAAATCAGTGCATGGTACTATAAAGCTCTTGGGGGTATTAAACCAGATGCTTCTGCTCCCGGGTTTAAAAGCTTTTTATTGGAACCAAACTTTGTAAAAGGCTTAGACCATTTTGAAGCTAAGTTTAATTCGCCGCAGGGTGAAATTATAAGTTCTTGGAAAAGGAGTGATAATAACAAAGTAAAGTACAAAGTTGTAATTCCTCATAACAGTAAATGTATGCTTACGCTAAAAGCGGAGTCAGTATCAGCAAACATGCAACAGTATGTTACAAAAAAGAAAGATGGGCTAATTCATTTAAGTTTAGAGTCGGGTAGTTATGATATTGATATCAATTAACATTTTTAAATATTGAGTTATTTTTTTGAAATAAAAATTATTATATGCAGGCATTATTAGGTATCATTTTTCATACTATTGGCGGTATTTCCTCTGGTAGTTTTTATATGCCTTACAAAAAAGTAAAAGGCTGGGCTTGGGAAAGCTATTGGATAATGGGTGGGCTTTTTTCATGGCTTTTGATACCACTATTAGCAGCTTATTTAACCATTCCAAATTTTATTGAGGTTATTGCTTCGGCAAGTACCGATGTAAAAATGTTTACCTATTCAATGGGAGTACTTTGGGGTATTGGTGGTCTTACTTATGGACTGGGTGTTCGTTATTTAGGCATGTCTCTGGGCAATTCGATTGTACTGGGGTTTTGTTCAACTATTGGTGCGTTAGTTCCTGCTATCTATTACGACTTTAGCCCAACTGAAGGAAAAACATCCTTTACTGAAATGCTTCATTCAACAGGTGGCCAGGTTGTGTTGTTTGGAATTATTATGTGCCTTGCAGGTATTGCAATATTGGGTAAAGCTGGATGGAAAAAAGAAAGAGAGTTAGCTCCTGAAGTTATTAAATCAACTACAAAAGAATTTAATCTAACAAAAGGAATTATTATCGGTATCATCTCTGGTGTGCTAAGTGCATTCTTCAACTTTGGAATAGAAGCTGGAAAGCCAATGGCTGAAGCGGCAGTTAAAACAGGTTCGGACCCTCTTTTTCAAAACAATGTATCCTTTGTGGTTTTATTATGGGGAGGGTTAACAACAAATTTTATTTGGTGTGTTTTTCTCAATTTTAAAAACAAATCAATCGGCGATTATACAAATACAAAAACACCTATTGCCGCTAACATTCTTTTCTCCGGCCTTGCAGGTACCATGTGGTTTTTACAGTTTTTCTTTTATGGAATGGGTGAAAGTAAATTAGGAAATGGAGCCAGCTCATGGATATTGCACATGGCAACAATAATACTTACTGCTAACTTTTGGGGTTTGTATTTGAAAGAATGGAAAGCGGTGAGTAAAAGCACATTTAGAACATTTCTTTTTGGCCTTTTATTAATTATTATTTCAATAGTAATAGTTGGTATTGGAAATTCATTGTAATTCTTAATTACCTTTTTTATAACAGTATTTGATTTAAAAAAATTATAATAATGAAGCAATATAAACATGTATCTTATTTGTGGGAAGAAGAAAAAGCAAAATCAATCGTATCAGAAGTTGATTTATTTATTTACAGGTCGAACCTGTTAGGTGCAGATTTACGTTTAACCAATTATGGTGGCGGAAACACATCGGTTAAAATAACAGACAAAGACCCACTTACCGGAGCAGATACAGATGTAATGTGGATTAAAGGTTCGGGTGGTGACATTGGCACTTTAAAAAAATCCGGATGTGCGGCACTTTATCTTGAAAGACTTCATAATCTTGAAAAAGTATATCGTGGTATTGAGTTTGAAGATGAAATGGTAGAACTTTTTAACCACTGCATTTTTGATTTAAACTCAAAAGCCACATCTATAGATACACCTTTACATGGTTTTTTGCCATTTAAACATATTGACCATCTTCACCCCGATGCAGCTATAGCTATTGCCGCTATGAAAGATGGCAAGAAAATTACGAAAGAGTTGTTTAGTGGCGAAATAGGATGGGTTGGATGGCAACGGCCTGGCTTTGATTTGGGTTTACAATTAAAACAATGTTTAGAAGAAGCATCTAACGAAGGGATTAAATTAAGAGGCATCATGTTGGGCTCCCATGGCCTGTTTACATGGGGCGAAACCTCTTATGAAAGTTATATAAACACACTTGAAGTAATTGAAAAATGTGCCGAATTTTTGGAGAAAAATTATTCAAACGTTTTTGGCGGTCAAAAAATTAAAGCATTGCCAAAGGCTGAAAGATTACAGCAGGCTGCAAAAATTGCACCTATACTCCGGGGGTTTTGTTCGTCACATCGTTCAATGATTGGACATTTTACAGATGATGACCGTGTTTTGGAATTTATTAATTCTAACGATTTAGAAAAGCTTGCACCACTGGGTACTTCATGTCCTGACCATTTTTTACGTACGAAGATTTCACCGTTGGTTTTAGCAATAGCACCCAATGAAGCGTTGGCAGATGTTGCATCCATTAAATCTAAACTGGCTCCGGCTTTTGAAGTTTATAGAAACAGTTACTCGGAATATTATAATGCATGCAAAAAAGCAAACAGCCCTGCAATGCGTGACCCAAACCCTGTGGTTATTTTATATCCCGGCGTAGGAATGTTCACCTTTTCAAAAGATAAAAACACAGCCCGATTGGCATCTGAATATTATATCAATGCGGTAAATGTAATGAAAGGTGCAGAGGCAGTTTCTCAATACACCGCATTGCCACGCCAGGAAGCATTTGATATAGAATATTGGTTGCTTGAAGAAGCCAAACTGCAACGAATGCCAAAACCAAAACCATTATCAGGAAAAATAGCTTTAGTTACTGGCTCGGCAGGTGGCATAGGTAAAGCAATAGCTAAAAAGTTTGCAGAAGAAGGAGCTTGTGTAGTTATTAGCGATATTAACGAAGAACGCCTGGTAACCACTAAAAATGAGTTTATTGAATTATTTGGAAAAGATGCAGTGGCATCTACCTTACTAAACGTTACCGATGAAACCAGTGCCTCCACTGCATTAGATGCATGTTGCTTAGCGTTTGGAGGTATTGATATAGTAGTTAACAATGCAGGAATAAGTATTTCCAAATCAATTGCGGAGCATACCATGGAAGAGTGGGACAGATTGTATGATATTTTGGTAAAAGGTCAATTCATTGTATCAAAAGCAGGTATCAATGTAATGCGTAAGCAGGCCTTAGGAGGTGATATAGTAAATATTGTTTCAAAAAATGCAGTAGTAGCAGGTCCTAATAATCCTGGCTATGGTTCAGCAAAAGCAGCTCAAGCTCATCTTACCCGTTTAATGGCTGCTGAATTAGGTGCCGATAAAATAAGAGTAAATACAGTTAACCCTGATGCAGTAATATCTGATTCTAATATTTGGGCAGGTGGCTGGGCAGAAGGCCGGGCAAAGGCGTATGGCATTACGGTAGAAGAATTGCCTGCGTATTATGCCAAGCGTACTTTATTAAACGAAACTATTTTGCCGGATGATATTGCCAATGCCTGTTTTGCTTTTGTGGGTGGCTTGTTACATAAATCAACCGGAAATATATTGAATGTTGATGGCGGCGTGGCAACAGCATTTGTAAGATAATGACAAATATTTTTTCATATAGCATAAGCAGTCGTTTTGGTAAACGAAGGGGCGTTAGTTCTCTATCGCCCCACTTTTAATTTTTTTTGAGTGTAGAGAGAATAGCATTTGTAATGCGGTTGAACAAAGGTTGTGAAGCCGAATATTACAAAAGGCATGAAGCTTTGTTACAGAGCTGAATTCTTTGCTTACAAGAACGGGCATCAGTGAGTATTAAATCTTTCTTCACCCGGGAACAAAGCAGTTGTTTGGAATTTTAAAAAGTGGAAAAAGAAGCGGCACCGGAAGATTTACGCATAGAAGCAATTATGAAAAAATGGGGATACTATATGAAAGTTATTATGGAAACTAATGCAGATGAATCACCGGTAGCATACCATTAAGCGAAGATTTTAATTGCCATAAATAAATGAATTACACATGCTGATAAATAAAGAACAAATAAACCAATACAATAGTGCAGTGCTTGCAGAACACAAACAAAAGTTTGAATTCTTAGCACAAAGCATTCCAAATGCCGATGATGTATTAAAAGCATTATCTGCCTTGCAGGTGGCTGTGCCAAGTTGGGCACTGGGTACAGGTGGCACAAGGTTTGGGAGGTTTGCAGGTGGCGGCGAGCCACGCAGCCTGGAAGAGAAAATTGAAGATGCTGGTTTGATTCATGCCCTTACTCAAAAAGCAGGTGCAATTTCTTTACACATCCCGTGGGATATACCAAAAGATGCCACCGCCGTAAAACAATTAGCGGCTTCGTACAATTTACAATTTGATGCAGTTAACAGCAATACTTTTCAAGACCAAACTGACCAACTGCTTTCTTATAAATATGGTTCATTAAGCAATACTGACACCGCAGTGCGGAAACTTGCAGTGCAACATAATGTGGAAGTAATAAAACATGGTGTAAACCTTGGCAGCAAAGCTTTAACAGTGTGGCTGGCAGATGGAAGCTGTTTTCCCGGTCAAACAAATTTCAGGAGGGCATTGCAAAACACATTAGATTCTTTAAAAGAAATTTATCAGCAGCTTCCTGCAGATTGGCAAATGCTCATTGAATACAAACCCTATGAGCCTAATTTTTACAGTACAGTAATACAGGACTGGGGAACTTCAAAAATGCTGGCAGATGCTTGTGGTGAAAAAGCATTTTGTTTGGTTGATTTAGGGCATCATTTACCTAATACCAATATTGAACAAATTGTAGCTACATTATTAACTGCCGGTAAACTTGGTGGCTTTCATTTTAACGACAGTAAGTACGGTGATGACGACGTAAGTGTGGGCAGTATAAAACCATACCAGCTATTTTTAATTTTTAATGAATTGGTATGGGGAATGCAAAATAATACTGGAGACAATCCACCTATATCCTACATGATAGATGCCAGCCACAATGTAAAAGACCCATTAGAAGATTTATTGCAAAGCCTCGAAGCAATTGCCATTGCACAGGCAAAAGCATTATTAGTAAATCAACAGGTATTGCAAGAAGCACAAATGAATAATGATACGGCGCTGTGCCAGGAAATTTTGCAGCAGGCTTTTTTAACAGATGTACGTCCACTTGTATGTGAAGCAAGATTAAGAAGTGGTGGAGCATTGAACCCATTAAAACTGTATAGAGATTTTTCAATAAGAGAAAACTTAATACAACAACGGGGAAAAAAGACAATAGCAACTGGATTATGATAAAAAATACTTGTTTGGTTTTTGACATTGGCAAAACCAATAAAAAGGCTTTTTTAATAAATGAAGAATATGAAATAGTTTGGCAGGAGTCAAAGAGTTTTTTTGAAATTACTGATGAAGATGGTTTTGCATGCGATGATATTTTGGTAATCAGTAATTGGGTATTGGAAACTTTTAAACTTGCCAGGCAACTTCACGAATTCTCCATTAAGGCAATAAATTTTAGTGCCTATGGAGCAAGTTTTGTTCATATAGGAGATGATGATACTCAAATAGCTCCTTTATATAATTACTTAAATCCTTTTCCTGATAAATTAGCTGCTGATTTTTATAATAAATATGGTGGGCAAAAAATATTTTCTCTGGAAACTGGTTCCCCATGTTTAGGTAATTTAAATTCTGGCCTGCAGCTTTACAGAATTAAGCAGGAAAAACCTGAACTGTTTTCAAAAATAAAATACAGCTTACACTTACCACAATATTTAAGTTTTTTGTTTACTACGCAGTTTGTATCTGATATTACAAGCATTGGTTGCCATACTGCTCTCTGGAATTTTAATACAAACAAGTACCACGATTGGGTATCGAACGAAGAAATTTTACCAAAGCTGGCACCTACACATGCTGCTGAATCTCCTTTTAATGTAAATAACATACAAGTAGGCATTGGCTTGCATGATAGTTCAGCTGCTTTGATACCTTACATCATAAACTTTCAGGAGCCATTTGTACTGTTATCTACCGGTACCTGGTGTATTTCGTTGAACCCTTTCAATAATACGCCACTTACAGTTGAAGAACTGCAGTTGGATTGTCTCAACTTTTTTAGCTACAAAGAAAAACCGGTAAAGGCTTCCCGTTTATTAACCGGGCTTGAACATGAAATTCAAACCAAACGTTTAGCTGCACATTTTGCTGTAACAGAAGATGCCTATAAGCAAGTGGCTTATAATGCAAATTTTATTGAAAAAATCAGAGAAAAAACAAATCATTTCAATGCTGATAAAATTTTAAAGGAATGTCTGTTTAAGTCAAGAGATATAAGCCAGTTTGAGACTTATGAAGAAGCCTATCATCAATTGATATTTGATTTGGTAGCTCTGCAAATTGCTTCAACTGAACTGGTAATAAATAATAGCCCCGTGCATAAATTATTTGTAGATGGCGGGTTTAGTGCAAACAAAATCTTTATGAATTTACTGGCACAGGCTTTTCCTGCAATAGAAATTTATGCAGCCACAGTAGCACAAGCCAGTGCAATGGGTGCAGCAATGAGCATTCATAAGTTCTGGAACAGAAATAAACAGTCAAGAAAAAATATTTCTTTAGTAAAATATTCGGCATGAAAACATTTAATACAAATTATCCGTCAATAGATGACTTGAGAAAGAAAGCGATTAAAAAAATTCCCCGCTTTGCTTTTGAATATTTAGATGGAGGGTGTAATGAAGATGTAAACCTATATAAAAATACTACAGAGCTTAGAGAGGTAGAACTTAAACCCACTTATCTGAGTAAGCATACACACTCAGATATGAAGACTGAGTTGTTTGGTCATATCTATGATGCGCCATTTGGTATTGCTCCTGTTGGTTTGCAAAGTTTAATGTGGCCCAATGCGCCGGAGATTTTGGCGAAAGCAGCACATCAGCATAATATCCCATTTATCTTAAGCACCGTTACTACTTCGAGTATAGAACGAATTGGTGAATTGACCGAAGGAAAATTTTGGTTTCAATTATATCATCCGGCAGAAAATTCACTTCGTGATGATTTACTTGCACGGGCAAATGCTGCCGGTTGTGATGTGTTATGTATTTTATGTGATGTGCCCAGTTTTGGTTTTCGTCCACGGGATATTCGTAATGGATTGGCAATGCCACCAAAAATGACGGTGAGTAATATGCTTCAAATTATGGGCAGACCAGAATGGGCTTTAAAAACATTGTATTATGGACAACCAAGTTTTGCCAACTTAAAAAAATATATGCCCAAAGGACTTAACATGGGGCAATTGGGTGCCTATATGAATCAAACATTTTCTGGCAGAGTAAACGAAAAGAAAATCGCTGAAATCAGGGATAAATGGAAAGGTAAATTGGTGTTGAAAGGTGTTGCCTGCGAACAGGATACAGAAATGGCTATCAAACTTGGCTTAGATGGAATTATAGTTTCCAATCACGGCGGTCGGCAGTTAGATGCAGGGCAATCTGCCATTAAAACACTTCCACCAATTGTAGAAAATTATAAAGGAAAAATTAAAATAATGATGGATAGTGGAATTCGTTCCGGGCCGGATATTGCCAGGACTTTGGCCAGCGGAGCAGCGTTTACTTTCCTGGGGCGTTCGTTTATGTATGGTGTAGCTGCTCTTGGAAATGAAGGTGGTAATCATACCATCAGTATGCTTAAAACGCAGCTTCAGCAAGTAATGGAACAAATATGTTGTGAAAGAGTTGATGAGTTTCCAAATTTTTTGATTTAGGTGTTAGTAGAATAGTATTAGACCATGCATATAAAAGAATAAAGTGTTTATATGAACAGGTGAAAATTCAAAAATGAGCAAATGAAAAAAGTAGTTTATTTATTTAGTACACTTTGTGTAATTTCTTTGGCATTTCTCAACTTTAAACCAAAGAAATCAAAGAAACAAAAGCGGCCAAACATTGTTTTCATCATGTCTGATGACCATGCTTACCAGGCAATTTCGGCTTACGATAATCGTCTTACCGAAACTCCTAATATTGACAGAATTGCCAATGCCGGAATGTTATTTACAAATGCTTGTGTAACCAATTCTATTTGTGCCCCATCCAGAGCTGTTATCTTAACTGGAAAGCATAGCCATATAAATGGAAAAATTGATAACTATTTTCCGTTTGATACTGCAAACATTACGTTCCCACAGATTTTGCAAAAGAACGGTTATCAAACTGCCATGTTTGGCAAACTTCATTTTGGAAATAATCCAAAAGGGTTTGATGAATTTCAGATTTTACCAGAGCAAGGGCATTACTACAACCCGGATTTTATTACAAAAAAAGAAGGCAAGAAAAAATTGACTGGCTATGTAACCGACCTTATAACAGACCTCACTTTAAAT
>JAYVJU010000274.1:0-32507 GCA_043769035.1 Ferruginibacter sp. | reverse complement strand
GCTTATGTTGCAAATTTTTGCATAAGTTGTTATCGAGACAAATCTTTTCATAAATAGGTTTACAATATGTAGCCAAAGTAGCAGCAATATTTGAGTTATAGGCTACTTTAATCCGACCACCCTAAAAATTCACGGAGCAGACAAATTAGCGTTACTAATACAACAATTGCTAATATTATAATGATAAATGTTGTAATCATCATAATATTAAACCCGACAAAGGAATTTACTTTATGGTAAAACGTCCCTTTGCCAATAATTCTATAATCTGTTGTAAATCCTGCTTGAACTGAATCGGTAGCCGCAAATCCTTTTAAATGTATAGTCGTTATTTTATCCCACGAATACACAGTTTCAAAATTTTTAACTATTGCTCTTGTTTCATTTTTAAAGTTGCTGTCTATTTGAATAACCATACCTAAATTGGTATTACCATAAGTGTCTTTGGTACTAACTACATCATACCTTTCTATTTCATTCTGTGCATCCGTCTTTGCGTTATCAATATACTTTGGTTCGGACATATAAAATATCCAGCCAATGTAAAATAACATTCCTAATAATAGTGTTGTGAAAATTGCGATTTTTGCTTTCATTTTTTTTAATTTAAAGTGTTTGAGAAAAGCAGCCGATAACAAGGGGTTTGCCAATAGTGTGGCTTGACCCTATATGCTCAACTGCGGTTAATAATTATAATTCAGTAATAAACTCATCTTTTGTTTTTCAAATGCCACACCATCGGCAAGCCCTGTTCGTTAGCCGTCATGCTACTGTGCGTCCAATTCGTAGCTATTTTTAATTGAACCTTGTGACACTTCAAATATGTAGGTTTGACGACTTTCATCTGCCATATCAATAGCCCATTTATTAAAAGAATTTTTAGCCCAATGTTTATCTGTAATAACAACTTTTGGCTGTGTGCTTGTGTATCTGATTTTAGCATTATAATAATCAGATTGCCACATTTGGTATGTGCTATCATCATTCTTTTGATAATAAACATATTTCATTGAGCCGTTTATCATTCCTGTTCCCAAAAAGAAACGACCTTCTACGCTGTTATTGTCTTTTAAAGTAACAATGTTTTCAGTCCAAGAAGTTGTCTCATATTTTACAGGTAAAGCAATGGCAATGATTAATCCGGCTAATGCAAATAATAGCGATTGAATTAATGGAAAGAATATTACAAAGCCATTCCATCCATCCCATTCCCTGTAATTCATATAAACAAAGAATAAGTACCCGATAATGTAAAGTGTGATAATTGTGTACATTTTTATAGTTTTTAATTGTTTAAAATTCTTTTCAATTTTACCGCACGAACGGCTAACAAACGGTTTTGCAAAAGGCTGGCTCCGGAATAAATTTTGAGCCAATTACAGAGCCAAGCTGCATCTGTTTGGGAGCGACTGTGCAAAGCCATCAGCCCTGCACAAATACGCCGCCGTTGGCTGCTACTTACACGACCAGTTCATATTGCGAATGTTCCAATATCGAAGCATACCCAACCTTCCCATTTCGACACGTTCCTTATCTGTAAAAGGACGGGCTGCTTTATTTATTTTTGCGTTCCTAACTACCCTGCATTTTGGTTTAGCATAATAAATTCCTTTATCCTTCCCGTAATTCTCAACATAAGGAATTGCTTCGCCTGGGGTAATAACAAATATCCCGGCACGCTCAGGAATCATTGCAATAATTTCATCCGTGTATAGAAATTCAGGTATAGCAAAAAATAGCCTTCTGATTTTATTGCTATGATGCCCATGTGATTTTTGCAAATCCTTTTTTATATCCGCCTTGCTGATTTTAATTTCAACTTCTACCCCGTAATTATTACCATTCATAACCAAAATATCACACTCATGTACATTCATTCCATCACGGATATTAGGAACGATTAAATGAACACGTGGATTAAAGTAATTGGCAATCGCAATTTCAATATCCGAACACTTTAATTTAACTTCTTTCTCTTTTTTCATACCTCTTTTAGTTTGACAAAATAATTCGTGGTCTCTAATAGCAGCAGCCAACAAACGGTTTTCTGCTATGGCTGGACACTTTTCTTTAGGTCGAACTCTCTGCGGGCCACAGCAGAAAGCCGCAAACGTTGTAGGCAATGCAGCGACACCCTAAGCATCGCTGCTACCTGACAAAAATTATCGTGGAGTATCAAAATTAAAATCGGCTCCAGGCTTTTCAACTTGAACTTCCGAAGCGGCAATTCCGTCACCAAGAATTTCAACCCGACCTTCATCAAACCATTCTGTTGGAGCTCTTTTTTGTTCTTTTGCATCATAGTTTTGACCTGCTATACCATATTGGTCGCAACCAAATAAGTAGCTTATTTTTCCAATAATAATGCCTTCAAAATTTGTTATTTTGTCTTTTGCTTTTTTACCTAAATTTTTCATTTTTATTTTGTTTGTTAGTTTAAAAATATTTTAGTGTCGCTTTTGTCGGTGGACAAAAAGCACTGCCTACAACATGGGGTTTTATGCAAGTTGGGCTTGACAATCAAACCTCAACTAAGTGCATATCCAAGCTGTAGTTCCAGCGGACGAATATCTATGGGCTTTTATTTCTTAACATCAACTTTAGTTTATAAATTGTACTTCAGTTCCGGGCTGACAGTTGGTAAATTCCCAACCTGCATAAAGCCCTACCGTTCTATGCAATGCTATCAGTGGGTTTCATAATGTACGGTACGACAATATCCCATTCCGATTCCATGATAGTATAATCACATTTGCTGCAATGGTGTATCCATGTTGCAAAGGGTGTTGTGTATTCCACAATAGCAGCTTGTACCGTATCACAAGCCGGACACTTAATCATCATTGGTGTAAATTCAACATTCGTATTCATAACTTTTCGTTTTTATAACCGCACTGCATAGAACAGTGGTTTTGTGCTATTATTTTGCCTATTAAAATTGTGGTAAACTTGAAGTGTCTGCAAGGCAAAATAACAGACACCAAGCCACGAACCGGTTAGCTGCAACTGCTACCAACCCCATTCATTTTAAGTTCTGCTCTTAATCGCATTAATTCTCTATTGACTTTAAGCAGTTCTTGTTCGTATTCGTTACGCTGAATTTTTACACGTTTACACTCTTTTTTTATTTCTTCATTAACGCCATTTGAAAATTCAACCATTACTTCCATCACTTTATTTTCACCAAATTGACCATAAGCTGAAAACCCTTCTTCGTTGTAAAAAATACCCCATCTTTTTAAGAAATTTAATGCACTCATATTTATTTATTTTGTAGATACAAATATATAAGTTATTTTTGAATAACAAACAAATATTTATATGGCGCATATAACTACTCAGGATTACGCAAAAAAAGCTGGGGTTTCATCGGTGGCCGTAACAAGGGCGATGAATAAAAACAAAAAATTAATTAATATATCGAGATACTACAAGTTAGGTAGGGATTGGGTTTTAGTTGAACGCAACAATGTTGCAAAAATAAATAAAGGGAAATGTGTGGTTATTCAAAAATAACCTGTATTTTTACATTTAACAAATTTAATTATGACAAATATTCAAACATTTTCTAAGTTTTCAAGCCCTCTGGCAAGTTTTGCTACCATCCCTGATATGCTCAGAAATATGGACCTGATATTGCAGGTTGAAAAACAGATTGCCGGAAAAGAAGGTATTATACCAACGGGTATAAAATTCGGCCTGAAAAAACAGGTGCCAGCCGCAAAGATATTGCGGGAGATAAAAGAGATGGCGCAAGATAACTATGCTGCCGTTGCTTATTTGTTATCAAATTCCTTAACCGACAAAATTCTTGCGACATGAGTTACAACAGCAAAGCGTATTTGGCATACGAAGAGCGGAGGTTACAGCCCGATACAGCTTTAATAAAAGGTAATCACAGATGGCACCAGCCAATAGTGATTAAACACGCCAAACTCCCACCGCCTGATCTCAGGAATGAGGACGATATTGAAAAAATGGAAGATGAATATTTAAAAAAATATAATGTATGATATTATTTATTCCCGCCATTCTAATTGCGGCATTTATAGGCTACTATTTTATAATCTTTAAACCTGATCAAGATGAAAAAAACGAAGCTAAAAAAAAGAGAAAAAGCATTCAGGATAGTCGATTTAGTGAAAATAAATATGATGAAATTATCGACGATTACCCGACTTACCACAGGAACAAGTGAGTAGTGAGAAACCGCTTAAAAACGGCTGTATATTTTAAACCAAAACCCCGGTGCTAACCGGATGGTGGAGTAAGATTGTTAAGCGCAGCCGTTTTTTTTAACCGAATTATTTAACCAAAAATAAACAATTATGCAATCATCAGAATCTATTACAAAAATAGCTGCGGCCTTAGTTAAGTCACAACTTGAGATGGGAAACGCTGTCAAAGATGCGGTTAACCCATTTTTTAAAAAATCGTATGCTGATTTAAACTCAGTAAGGGAGGCCGTCTTGCCTATCTTGAATAAACATGGCATAAGTGCTATACAACCAACCTGCTTTGTGGAAGGCGTTCCATTTGTAGAAACCATTTTATTGCATGAAAGTGGCGAGTATATCAGCAGCCTTACCCTGATTGTTGTCGATAAAATAAATGATGCGCAAAGACATGGGAGTGGACTAAGTTACGCCAGGCGATATGCTTTATCGGCAATCGTTAACATTGGTGCTGAGGATGATGATGCAAATAAAGCTACCGATAAAAATACTGTACCTATAAAATACACTGCTGCTGATCTTGCGAAAGCAAACGCCGGCCTTAAAGCCTGTTCAACATTTGCAGACCTTGCGGCAACATTTACCGCCCTAAGCCCTGAATTAAAAATCGCAACGGTTAAGTTGAAAGATGAACTGAAAGCGAGGTTAAAGCCGGTTGCATGAAGTCAGGTATAATATATATTAAAAGAAGGCAAACAGGTAGTAATGGATATTGCACCTGGGTAATTGTAAAACATAAATTTTATACCTCAGCCCCTCAGCGAAAGCAACTTATGGAAACCTTTGCAAAAAGATGTATTGTGAACGATGTACATATAGTTTTATCAGTAATACCAAGAGGATGAAAAAAAAAGTTAACCGAATTTCTTATAGAAAACTTCCTACTGGAAATTACATCGGCAGGGCTGGGGGTTATTATTTTTTTATATACAAACGTGAGCATGGCAAATGGGATGGATTTCAAAAATATGTTAAATGGTACACCGCAAGAATTGGCTACAAAGGTGAATGGCTGGCGGTACAAGGGCAATTTGGCAGCTACTTAAATTGGATATTAAAAAACACGTTTAAACTTTAAAGGCTGGCCACCATCGGCTATAAATATTATGGAAATTAAAGGAAAATTAAAACAGATTAACCCTGTTATTGAAAGACAGGAATTTAAAAGTCGCAAAATTTGGTTAACTACTGAAGATAACCCACAGTACCCGCAAACCATTGAACTGGAATTGTCCGGCAAATCCCTGTATATTTTTGATGGCGTTTCAATCGGAGCACCGGTTGTGTGCCATGTTAATTTACGGGGCCGTGAATGGACGGGAACCGATGGCGTTACCAAAGTTTTTAACACCCTGCAGTGCTGGCGTGTTGAGGCCGATAACACCCAATCTGCCCGCCCCGCACCTGCATCACAACAGGGTTTTACCGATGTGCCTGATCTCCCAACCGGTGATCTACCGTTTTAAAATCTTGTATGAACGGGCTTAAAATTAATAATGTCAAAACATGGAAAATTATAATTGGGAAACAGAGCAAAGCCATTCAAACAATACAGAAACAATGAATGAATTTATAAACCTACCACCCCTGCGCCAACCACGCAAAGTTAAACCTAAACCGCTGCCAATGCCTCAGTGGTGCAAAGAGGTGTATTGCCAGGCACATGAAAAAAACTTTGCAGCCGAATACCAGATTGCTTATAATGGGGGCCATTATTTTAAGCCAGTGATGCCGGATTGTAATAAGAGCGGCGGTCTGCAGCAGGCCATTATAAAGTTTCTTTTGTGGAACGGGCACCGGGCAACAAGAATATCAAGTGCTGGGAGAAAAATCGGTGATAAATGGATACCCGGTACAACCAGGAAAGGCAGCGCAGATATTTCAGCAACGATTAAAGGCCGCTCGGTTATGTTGGAAGTGAAGGTTAATTTAGATACGCCTTCGCCGGAACAATTACGGGAGCAGGATCTTGAACGCAAGGCCGGGGGTGTGTATGAGTTTGTGAATTCTTTTGAAGAATTTTTAACTATTTATGGTAAATTATAACTACTCAACTATCCCTATTATGACCAAACAGGACAAACAGCTATTAGCTCTAACCAGGGCCGGCCGCAACCCAAAGTACCGGCCAAAGATTAAGGCTAAGATCAAAGCCATTAAACAAAATATTGCTCATCAAAATTGGTTGGCGCAATGAATATTTACAAACCTAAAATTTACTTTAAAGTGACAAACACATTGGGCAAAGTATGTGTTATTCAACCCGTATTTTTCCCGATGGAATCTGGCCTACAATTTACCACCATTGCAGGATATGGCAGCGGTTCCATATTTTGCGACAAAGAAGATAAATTTATCTTTAAAGGATGGCAGCGGATTAAATTACAGCCGGTGAAACTACTTTACTGGATTACTTGTATAGCTTGGCGGCGTATGCGTTATCAGTGGCCTTGGAAATTTCGGCAACTGTTTAAAAAACATAAATACCCGTTTTAACAATGATAAAGTTTTGTATATTTGTAACCAACAACCAGGTAGCGAAGTCGGAACCGCCACCTGATTTAATTCAGCTTTAAAATGGCCTTGTGAGTTCCGACCTTGCAGGGCTATTTTATTTTTATGATATCAAACATTGAACAGATAAAGGCGGCTGCGAATATTTGCGATATTATTTCACCTCACGTTAAGTTAAAAAAAAACGGCCTTAACCTTGTTGGCCTTTGCCCTTTCCACAACGAAAAAACACCATCATTTACAGTAAGTGAAGCAAAAGGAATTTATAAATGTTTTGGTTGCGGGAAGACAGGTGATGCTATTCAGTTCTTAACAGATCATAACAGGTTAAATTATATACAGGCTATAAAATTTATTGCTGAAAAATATAACATAGTAATTGAAGAGGAAACAAAGAAATATGAACCACCGGCTCAAAGACTTGAAACTCTTAAACCCGATACAATAAAGTATTTTGAAAGCCGGGGTATTTCAAATAATACGTTACTTCGGTTTGGTATTACTGAATGTATTGAGTGGATGCCAAAGGCAAACGCTGAAACAAAAACTATCTGTTTTAATTACTTCAAAGATCAACAGCTTGTAAATATTAAGTTCCGGGCAAAAGACAAAGATTTTAAGCTGTCAAAAAACGCTGAGTTAATTTTCTACAACCTCGACAGCCTGCAGGATGAAACAACAGCTATAATAGTTGAGGGTGAGATAGACTGCCTATCAATGTATGAAGCAGGTTTTTACAACGTTGTATCGGTGCCTAATGGAGCTGGTACTGGGTCGCAGCAATTAAAATATTTAGATAATTGTTGGCAGTCATTTGAAGATAAAGAAAAGGTTATAATATTTACCGATAACGATGATCCAGGTAAATTACTTAAAGATGAATTAGCACGCCGATTAGGTAAAGATCGTTGTATGTTCGTTGATTACCCCGATGGTTGTAAAGATGCAAACGATGTACTTTTAAAGCATGGTAAGGCTATGCTTACATCAATTATTGAACAGGCCAGGCAGTGGCCTATTGATGGAATTATAGTTGTAGATGATGTTTATAAAGATGTGGTTAATTATTATGAAAATGGTTACCCAAAAGGAGACCGGGCCGGCATTGGTGAATTTGATAACTATATGTGTTTTTCCGGTGGATTAATAACTGTTGTTACAGGCCAACCAGGTAGCGGAAAATCTGAGTTTTTAGATTATATTACAACATCATTAGCCCGTAATTGTAACTGGAAATTTGCTGTTTGTTCTTTTGAAAACCCAGTTGCAATCCACGTTACTAAGTTGATGGAAAAATTCTCAGGCCTATCTTTTAACTTCAGAAAAGAGCCATCACACAGGATGCAACAATCCGAATTTGAAGAGTCTGTATATTTAACCGATTTATACTTTAAATTCATAAATGTAATGCAGGTAGATGTAACAATACAGGGGTTGCTTTTAAAGTTTAAAGAAGTGGTTTTAAAGACCGGTGTAAAAGGTATTGTTATTGATCCCTGGAATTATATTGAGCATAAAGTTCCTGCGGGTTACACAGAAACGCAGTATATTTCAGAGGCATTGTCATTAATAAAAGAGTTTGCAATTCAAACCGATACCCATGTTTTTTTGATTGCACACCCAAAAAAACTAATCAAAGACAATACCGGACAGTTCCCTGTTACCACCATGTACGATATATCTGGCTCTGCTCATTTTTTTAACAAAACAGATAACGGCCTTTCTGTTTACCGGAACTTTAAAGATAACACGGTTGAAGTCCATATACAAAAAATACGGAATAGTTGGGAGGGAAAACTCGGTTACACTTCTTATAACTACGATACATTCACACGAAAATATATACAAATATGAAAAAAGATGCTTACTATTTTAGCCATGATGCAAACGCTCAAGACGATCCAAAATGCATGCTCCTGATTGATCAAATGGGTATGGAAGGATATGGTATTTATTGGGGTTTAATTGAGAAATTAAGGGCCGAAAAGGACTATAAATTACCCTTAGAAGTTATAGGCCCATTTAGCAAAAGATGGGGTACATCTAAAGAAAAGGTTGAAACTGTCGTAAAATCTTACAATTTGTTTAAAATAGTCAATAACTACTTTTTTAGTTTAAGGTTAAAAAGTTCTATGCAGAAAAAAACAGAACTTGCAAGAGCCTCAGCCTTAACACGTTATACAGGTGCGAACGCAGTGCGAACGCATAGCAATCGCATAGCGAACGCAGTGCGTTCGCATGCTATTAAAGTAAAGGAAAGTAAAAGAAAAGAAAAGGGTAATTTTTTTGTTGAAAATAATCCAGGCGAATTTACCGGATTAAAAGACGGTACTGTTTTATAAATTTTATTCCCTAACTTTGGATTATGGCGAAAATTGGTACAAAAGCAATAGATGGCTCAACTGAGCAGCAAAAATTATTTGCTTATGCCTACTTCAATAATAAAGGAAATGGCACACAGGCAGCTATAACTGCCGGGTACAGCGAAAAAACAGCAGCTTCCACAGCTTCACGTCTGTTAACTTATGTTAATATAAAAAATATGATAAAATCTCTTGGTGAAGAACTGAGGGAACGGGCTATTGTTACAAAAGAGGAGATTGCCGCAGAGCTTCAAAAAATTGGCTTTAGTGACATTCGCCAGGTATTTGATGTAGATGGTAATTTACTCCCAGTACATGAAATATCAGACAGTGCTGCTGCTGCTTTATCAGGCGTTGATGTCGACCAGCTTTACGGGATTACGCCTGAAGGCCGGGCTACAATTGGGGAAACTAAAAAAGTTAAGATGTGGGATAAACTAAAAGCATTGTCGCAACTTACTGAATTATACGGTTATAATGCCCCAACCAAAGTTGCCGCCACCAACGCAGCGGGGGAGGATGTGCAATGGGTAGAAACTAAAACATATGAAGTTAAACCTAAAGCAGACGCAGGCAATTGATTTATTGGAAGATAAAACCACCAATGAGGTTGAATATGGTGGTGGTGCCGGTGGTGGTAAATCAATACTTGGTTGTTATTGGCAAATAAAACGCAGATTAAAATATCCAGGTACAAGGGGGCTTATCGGTAGGACTTCATTAAAAACCCTTAAAGACACCACACTACAATCATTCTTTGAGGTATGCAAGATGCAGGGGCTTAAGGCCGGTCCGCATTATGTTTTTAATCAGCAATCAAACATCATTAATTTTAAAAACGGTTCATCAATATTCCTTCGTGACCTGTTTTCATATCCATCTGATCCTAATTTTGATGAACTCGGATCACTGGAAATAACAGATGCTTTTATTGATGAAAATAACCAGTGCAGTGAAAAGGCATGGAATATTGTTAAGAGCAGAATACGGTATCGGTTAACCGAATATGATCTTATCCCTAAGATATTAGGCTGCTGCAATCCGGCAAAGGGATGGATTTATAATAAGTTTTACAAACCATACAAAGCTGGCACTTTGCCCGATAACTTAAAGTTTATTCAGGCCTTGGTCGGGGATAACCCGGATATCTCAAAGCATTATAGGGAAAATCTATTGAGTCTTGATGAAATTAGTAAGCAGCGACTTTTATATGGGAATTGGGAATATGACGATGACCCCGCAGCCCTTATTGTTTATGATAAAATACTGAATTGTTTTACCAATGATTTTGTTGCCACCGGTTTGAAGTACATAACTATTGATGTTGCCCGGTTTGGTAAAGACACATCTGTTATCTGTGTTTGGGATGGCCTGCGTTGTATTGTGTACCAATACCAGGGTAAATCTGTTACAGAGGTTGCCGATGTGGTAAGGATGCTGCAGCAACAGTTTAATGTACCAAATAGCCAAACGATAGCGGATGAGGATGGCGTTGGAGGTGGCGTTGTTGATATCCTGAAATGTAAAGGTTTTGTAAACAATAGCGTACCATTACCAAACCCGGCGCAACCGTACAATGAACTGGGTGAAAAGATTAAAGATAATTTTGTTAACCTTAAATCACAGTGTTATTTCAAACTTGCAGAAGCGATTAATGCAGGCCGGTTATATATCCAAACGGAAGAGGTAACTATGCGGGAGCATATTATCCAGGAACTTGAGCAGGTTAAACAGCATAACATGGATAAAGACGGTAAAAAGGCAATCATACCAAAAGACAAAGTTAAAGAGGCTATAGGCCGAAGCCCTGACTTCTCAGATGCCCTTATGATGCGAATGTGGTTTGAATTTGAAGTAAAGTATATATTTGCGGATGCTGACTACTAAAATAAATTTGCAACATTGTTGCAATTTATTATTATTTTTGGTGTAAACTTTACCACATGGGTTTATTCGGGCCGTCGAAATCCAGCAGACTTATTGACCAATTGACCGCGCAGGTTAACCAAATGTCGGCTTTAATGAATAACCGGCTTTCGGGGCTTACTGTATATCCTACATATTCAACAATTGATAACGCAGAACGGTATTGCACAACAGATGATGTGTACAGCATTGTAAGGATGATTGCCAGTGCTGCCGCTTCAATACCAATTTACAATTACATAAAAAACGGCAACAAACTGGATGATGCGCCGCAGGGCAATGAGCTTAGTTTATTGCTTGAAATGCCGTTTGAAGGCATGAGTACTTATGAATCATTTTATAAGGTTTACGCAACCAGGTTGGTGCAGGGTGAATGTATTTTGTATAAACAACGTCCTGAACTTGGACCAAACAAAGGGATGGTTACTAAGTTGATCTACATGGAGCCTCAATCTGTTAATATAATCGTTACAGATACATGGCCACGCAAAATAATAGCATATCAGTATGCACCGGAAGGCAGGGTTGTATTGGAGGATATACCACCTGAAGATATTATACACATGAAGTATTTCAATCCAAAAATTTCATTTACAGGTAATGAACTTCGTGGGCTTTCCCCTTTGGCTGTTCTTAAAAAGCGTTTAACCCGTGTGGATAGTAATAATGATGTAGCAACGGCACAATTGCAAAACGGTGGTGTACCTGGCATTGTTTACGATAAAAGCCCTGCATCAGCAGCGGTAAATGATATTGTTACAAAGCGCAAAGATAATTTTTACAAGTACCTTACTAATTCAAACAACAAGGGAGCGCCTTACTTTACCGGTAATGAACTTGGTTATATTGAGCTTGGTTTGAAGTTAGTTGATATGCAGGTAACAGAGCTGGCAAATATAGACTTCAAAAGCCTGTGTAATGTTTACGGCGTTTCTGCTCGGCTATTCAATAACGATAGTACAGGTAGCGAAAACTCAGATACCAACGCAAGGGTTTCAATGTACACCAATGCGGTAATCCCAGAGGTTAAGTCTTTGGTTGATTGCTTAAATATCGGGCTGGTTCCTGAATTTAAGGGTAAGAATTATAAACTTAATTACGATACCAGCGAGATTTCCGAATTGCAGGATAACTTAAATCAGATGGTATTGTGGCTGGAAAAGGCTTACTGGTTAACTCCGAATGAGAAGCGTGAAATGATGAATTATGACCTGAGCGATGAACCGATTTTTGATCAATACCTTTTGCCGCAATCCTTAATCACTGTTGATGAACTTGGAAACCCTGATCTCGATTTAACAGATGATTACACAAAGCCAGTTAAATAATTTGGAAAAGGTTATACAAACATATATCCCAAAGAATAACCGGTGCCGGTTTGAGGAGCAAAAGAATGAAGTAAAAAGGGAGGCTGAGAAGCAACACATCATGCAGCAGATTGAGAAGATAGAAAATCCTTTAGAGGTTATTATTGTGCATGATTGGGTATCGGTAACACCTGATATGAGTTCATGTGCAGTATGTAAAGAGGTTGCTTATCACAATCCTAAAAAGCTAAGTATAAAACTTAATGGTGAAGAAATAAACACCCGCCGCCCGGTGGTGATGTGCGGCAACTGTTTACATGACCAATGAACAACTTAATGATTTATGGCAAATATTTCACCGATTCCAAAAGAGCCGTGAAAAAAAGTATGCTCCTAAAATAAATACCGCTTTAAAATCACAGATTAATCAATTTATAACAGCAAAGCGTAACGGGGCCAGCGATATGCAGGCGCTTGATAAAGTAACAGCCTTTGATCTATGGGTTACACTTAAGCCGCTTTACCGTGATGCAGGTATAACATACGGGGCAAAAGTGATAGCTAATATTCGCAAACAAAAAGCCAGGATGCCGATAGGATTTAATGAGCTTATGATTCAGCTTCTTAACCGGTATTTTGAAATTGAGTTATTGAATAATGTTGAAGATATTACCCAAACCACCCGTGACCTTATCCGTAACATAATGGTTGAAGCCTACCCATTGGGCCTGTCGTTTGATGAGATTGTAAAAAAAATGGAAGTAACCGGGTTCACTGCTAAACGTGCCAGGCTTATTGCCCGTACTGAAACGGTAACAGCAAGTAATACCGGTGGTATGCTGGCAGCTAAAACAACCGGGTTAAAAATGAATAAGGTTTGGATATCAGCACAGGACAACAGAACAAGACGTGTACCCCGTGATAAATTTGATCATTTGCACATGAACGGTGTAACGATTGCTGCAGAGGATAAATTTAATGTTACCGGTGAATTAATGGACTTTCCCGGGGATCGTAAAACCGGTGCCAGTGCAGGAAATATCTGCAACTGCAGGTGTACTCATGGTTATATTCCATTGCGGGAAAATGGCAGATTGGTACGGGTATAAAAAATATTTGCAACATTGTTGCAATTTTTTATATAATTTTGGTAAAACATTGAAAAGTTGAAAAGCCTTTATTCAATTAAAACAGCAGCAGCCGGGGTATCGTTTAAAGATGCAGATGCTAAAAAAGGTATCATAGCCGGCTATTTTGCAAACTTCGATAATATAGATTCGGATGGCGATATTATTCGTATCGGGGCTTTTAAAAAATCAATTTTGGAATGGGGGCCACAATCTACTTCACCACGAATAAAGCATTTACTAAATCATAATTCATCTCAGCCGCTTGGTAAAATAACCATGCTTACTGAAGATACCAAAGGTCTTGCGTATGAATCTTTGATAGGCACTCACACCTTGGGGTTGGACTTTATTAAAATGGTGGAGAGCGATTTGGTGACAGAGCATTCAATAGGCTTCCAAACAATGAAGCGCAACCAGTTACAGGATTATGAAGGATACATGAAGAACCCTGGTGATGGGTGGTTTGAATTAACTGATCTTAAATTATACGAAGGCAGTTCACTAACAGCGTGGGGTGCAAACCCATTAACACCTGTTACCGGATTAAAAGGGGAGTTTGATCTTCAGGTTTTGGTTAACCGGCAAGCTAATCTTGAAAAGTTTTGCCGGGATTCAACTGCAAGTGATGAGACTATTCAGTTGCTTTTAATTGAATGTAAACAATTAACTCAGACAATTATTGATATAAAAGACACTCAGCAGGCATTAACCACTGAGCAGGCAAAAGATATTGAATTGAAAGAGGCGTTATCAATATTACAAACTTTAAAAAATTAATACCATGAGTTTAGAACTTATAACAAAAGAGGTTACTGAGATAAAGGCTGGTCTTGCATCTCAGATAAAAACCGCCGCAAATGAAGTGGTTAAAGAGGCTGCCGTTGAGCAGATGAAAGCCATTGATTTAAAGCTGGCAGAAATAAAAGCCTTACCGGCTGATGTTACCGGCGACATGCTTACAAAAGCTTTGGCTGATGTTGAAACCTTAACAAAGGATTTTGAAAAGTTCCAACTTGACGTTAAGCAAAATAAGCACGAAGGTAAAAAAACATTTACCACAGCTTTTGCTGAAATGATTGAAAAAAATGCCAAAGCGATTGGCGAAGTACGTAAAGGATCAGGGTTTAAAATAGAAATGGATCTGAAAGCAGTTGGAACAATGACGTTGGCAACTAATTTAACCGGTGATTCAGTAGCAAACTACAACAGCCGGCAGGCAATATTGCCATCTACATTGGTTAATTTCCGTGATCTTATCCCTACAAACCCGTCCAGCACATTGGTACAGGTGCAATATCGTGAATCAGCCGGCGAAGGTGGCGTTGCTGTACAAACAGAAGGTGCAGCCAAAGGGCAAATTGATTTTGATTTCACTGAGGTTAAAACAGTGAATAAATACATTTCCGGTTTTGTTCGTTACGCAAAGCAAATGAACAAGGCTTTGCCCTGGATGCAATCAACTTTACCACGTTTGTTACTGCGTGAATTTTACAGCGGTGCAGCAGGTGAAAACCCTACATTCTTTGGTACTGTTTCAGCAGCCGCAACCGGTTCTACTACAACAGCGGAAACAGATGACGTAAAGCAGATTATTGATTACATTGCAAACCAGCGTACTGCTAAGTTTGCCGCATCTTATGGCCTTGTATCACATACTCAGTTAGCCAGGTTAAACAAATTAACCTATACAAACGGGTATTACACAGGTTCAGGTGGTGTGGTTACTTATCCTGATGGCACAATGGTAATTAGCGGTATGCCTATTGTTCCTGTTGATTGGTGTACTGATGACAAGGTCCTGATTTTTGATAAGGATTACCTGGAGCGTGTTGAAGCTGAAAGCCTGATGATTGAGTTCTTTGAGCAAGACAGCGACAACATTCAAAAGAACCTTATCACAGCGAGGATTGAGTGTTTGGAAGAAATAAACCTTATGTTATTAAATTCAGCTATTTTCGCTGATTTGGGTAACGTAGCCTAAAAGATGGTTTTTAAATAATAAAAAGCCCTGCCCGATTTAGGTCGGGGCTTTTTTAAATTAAGTACAATGGCAAAAATATTAGTACGGTTTACGGATCGTGAAACAAGAAAAAATTACCAGGTTGGTGAAGATTATACCGGTTCTGCTGACAGGATAAAGCATTTGACCGGATTGGGCTATATAAGTGCAGATGAGGCAACATCATTAACAGAACCGGTAAAGGCTAAGAAGCCAAAGAAAACAAAATGACTTATAACACCGCACAAACTCAGTTTAGCAGCGAATCATCCACAGAGCCGATAACATTGGCTGAAGCAAAAGCGTGGATAAAAGTTGATACAGCAATAACGGCTGATGATACTTTGATCACTGAATTAATTAAAGCTGCCAGGCAGCAATGTGAGGGATTTTTAGGAATATCTTTAATATCCAGAACCGTTACGGCTATTATAAATAACAGCGCCGGTAACATTGAGTTACCATACGGGCCTTTGGTATCTTTTACCAGCTTAACGGATGAAGATGGCAATGCTATTGTTGCTGCTGATTATGGGTTACGTGGTATAGGATTTAAGTACCTGTACACTCCCCGTTATGATTATATGACAGCAGTTTACACAACCGGTTATACAGCGGTACAGGAAAACTTTAAGACTGCAGTAAAAGAACAGGTTGCCTGGTTATATGATAATCGTGGTGAAGCAAAAGAACTTTCCGAAATTGTTTCTATGACACTAAAACCTTACCGCCGTGTTGAGTAAAATGAATGAACAAGTTGTTATTAGCACATATACTAATGCAAAAGATGCGGGTGGCGGCATTGGTAAAACTGTTGCATCATCATACACTACATGGGCTGAAGTTAAGAACAGGACTGGATCTGCAGCAATTAATGATGGACAGCGGCAAATAAATTATGATTATGAAATTACGATCAGGTTTTTTGCTGAAAGGCCGGTAAACACTGCCCAAACAGTAACTTACCAAAGTCAGTTACTTTCAATTAATGGAATAAGAAGATTGGATGAAGGACGGGTGAAGGATCAAATACTTTATTGTTCATTATATGGCGGTACTTAACATAACAGTAAACGGATTAGATGCTTCAATTAAAAGCATTGATGCAGCTATTAAGAATATTGAAAAGGGGGTGCAGGCTGAGTTAAATGCCTGGGCAATTGAAACATCAACATTGGCAAAACAATATGCTCCTACTGATGAAGGACATTTGAAAGGCTCAATTGCCGCTGAATTTGGGCAGCTAAAAGCATCGGTTACTGTTGCTGTTGATTATGCGGCTTACATAGAATTTGGCACAAGGAAATTCGCAGCATCTTATGTAGGAACTTTACCCCAGGACTGGCAAAGTTTTGCAGCAACATACAAGGGGCCTGCGGGCGGTGGTAGTTTTGAAGAGTTTGTAATGAATATTTTTAAATGGGTAAAGCGGAAAGGTATTGGGGCAACAAATAATATAAACCCTCAAAGGCGTGATAGAGTTGGTAAACAAACAGCAGATCAAACAATGGAAGCGGATGCATATGCGATTGCTCTTTACATAATAAGGAATGGCATTAAGTCACACCCTTATTTATACCCGGCATACCAAAAAACAAAACCTGAATTGATTGAAAATATAAAGTCACTATTGAAAAAATGAAAGATGTAAACTACTCATTACGCAAAGCATATATAGCCGCATTGGACGGCAATGTGGTAGTTGATGCTGTTAATGTGCCTGTTTACTATATGTCAGCACCTGAAGATGAAACAGCAAAGGCTTATATCACACTTAACCAGGTAAGTAATAATGATGCAGGTTCATTCAGCAGCAGCCGTACTAAAACATCAATGCAGGTACAAATACATACGTGGGATAATAATAGTAATGCCGGTAAAAAAGCAGATGATGTATCAGGTGCGGTATTAGCAATCATATATCCAACCCCTCAGTCTGTTTTGGATATGTCGGCTGATAACCTGCAGATGATAGGTACTTTTTTAGAGGGTGACAATGTGAGTGAATTAACCGGTCATGGCAACCGTGTTTTCATAACAAGGATATTAACTTTTAGCCATCCGATTTTACATAAATAAAATATGCTACAATGTTGCAAAAAAACAATAATTTTACTAAACAATAAAAACTTACTACAATGGCAGTACATGATTTACAAGGGCAGGACTGGGTTTTACTGGTACATCTTACCGGTGGCACAGCTGCCGATCAGGTTGTTTGTCTAAAATCCATAACATTTAATTCGGAATCAAGCGAAATTGATGGTTCCTCTTTTTGCGGGCCAAATACTTTACAGGGGCTGGCAAATGAGGGTATTGATTTTGATGCTTTTGTTAGTTACGACTCAGGGTCTGGTAAAATTGACAGCGCTCCTTTATATGTAGCAAAACAGGCAAAAACAAGAATAAGCTGGAAGATCACAAGAGCGACACCTGTTACTGGTGATCCTGTAAAATCAGGTTTTGGTTATATTATTTCTTACACGGAAAGCTATAGCCTTAATGAATTTACCGGGTTTTCAGGTAAAATAAAAATTGATGGCGATGTAACCCAAGTAATCACTATTTAAAAAAAATATGAGTTACATTCAATTAGAAATTGATGGAGTAAACCGGGGGTTAAAGTTTAATCAGATGTCACAGATTTTACTTCGGCAAAACACCGACATAAACAATGTAGATGCAACAGCGGCCTATGCTCTTTTTTATGCAGGATTAAGGGCAAACTGCTATGTAAAAAAGGTAGAGCCTGATTTTACTTATGAAGAAACTTGTGATTGGTTTGATTTACTAAGTGAGGAACAAATTTCAAATATAAAAGAAGCCTATGAAGAATGTATTGCTTATATAAAAGAACTGCCTTTGGAAACAAAAAAAAAGTTGGTGAAGAAAAAGATTACTGGCAACAGTGTTTAAGTATAGCATTGGGCAGGCTTAAATGGTCTGAATATGAATATTACACAAGTAGCCCTGAAGCAGTTTATTACGCTTTTCAGGGCTATTTTGATGAAAGGGGAGAGCAGATATCATTAATGCGAAATGTGGCATTATTCGCATCGCAAAGATCAGGGTCGGATTTTAATAAATATTGGCCTGATAAAGTTAATGGTTCAACCGATACTGTTGTAATGTCTGAAGAAATGAGAAAAAAAATTGTACAAATACACAACATAAAATTTTAGGATGGCCCAGGAGTTAAAACTTATAGCGACTGCAGATGTTAACGACCTTGTTAAAGGCGCTAATACTGTTAAAAAAGAGCTAACTTCTACTGCAGTTGCTGCAAAAAAATTGGACCAGTCATTAGCAGGGATTAAACCCGGAGCCAATCAAGCAACCAATGCTATGACTAATCTTGGCAGGGTTGTTCAAGATGCTCCTTTTGGGATTATTGGAATTACAAATAATATAAACCCTTTATTAGAATCATTTCAAAGGTTAAAAAATGAAACAGGGTCAACAGGAGGTGCTTTAAAGGCTTTAGCCGGGTCATTAATTGGTGCCGGTGGCTTGGGTTTAGCTGTATCTGTTGTGACATCTCTTCTTACAGTGTTTGCGTTAAATAATAGAAGTGCAGGGGAATCAACAAAAGAACACAAAGAAAAAATTGACGAAACAAAAAAAGCAGCAGATCAATATGCCAGTGCTATTTCAGCGGCATCTTCAGCTGTAATTTCCCACCAAGGCAAGCTTACCGAATTAAATACAGTACTTAGGGATACGTCAAATAATTTCAATGTTCTATCAAAGAATATAATTAACCAGGCTTTAGCAGAATATTTGGCAACTCAAAAAGAGGGGTTGATAAAAAATATACTTGATGCTAAAGTTAAAGAAATATTAGCGGCTCAGTCTGCATTTTCAAAAGTACGTGAATTTACAGATGGCTTATTTTCGACGGATCCATTAAAAAGGCAGATTGCTGAATCTACTGCAGATGTTAATAATTTGAATAATCTTGTCAATAGCCTTGGGCTGGACAGTATTTTTGGTAAGATTTTTGAATTGGACAAAATAAAAGTTAAACCAAAAAAGATTGAAGTAGACACACCTGAAAAATTTAACTTTAAGGTAGACACACCTGAAAAATTTAACTTTAAGGTAGATAAAGCTCCTCTACCAGTACTTAATATTAAGCCAAAGGTATTGATAGCGCCAAGCTTAACATTTATAAATAATGATGCTGTCAGTAAAGATATTGTAGAGAATATACAAGGCCTTATTAATGCTGCAAAAATAGGTGAGATTTTATCAGATTCGATAAACCAAGGGATATCATCTGCTGCCAGTAGTTTTGCTGATATTTTAACGGGCACAACAAGTGGACTTGATGGGTTATTCTCAGGGCTTGCCAATATTTTAGGCAGTGGGTTAAAATTAATCGGGCAATACCTTGTTAAAACTTATTTATTAATTGGTGTAATTGAAAAAATAAAATTTAGCAATCCTGCTGTTGGTGTAGCTGTTGGATTTGCACTGCAGGTATTGGGAGCTATTGTGCAATCTACTTTAAGAAAAACGCCAGCTTTTGCAACCGGTGTAAGAAACTTTACCGGAGGCACTGCATTAGTTGGTGAGCGTGGGCCTGAATTAGTAACACTACCTATAGGCAGCGGGGTAGTACCAAATGGGCAGTTAAATGCAATGGGTGGGGCGCAAGTGTTTATACCTGAATTGGTAATTAGAGGCACAGATTTAGTTGCAGTTTTTAAAAAAGCATCCGCACAAAATTCAAGAAACGGTTTTTAAATGGCATATGGATTAATATATCAGGGTGAGTTTAGCAGTATAGCTGATAACGATTACCGTTTGGAGATACTGAAAAAAGACTATACAGGTGGCTTTACTACCCTTGTTATGGCGGGTAAACCAGCGGTACAGAATTGGGGAACTGATGAAATAAAACCTGCTGTTAAAGGCTGTAACCTTTCTATAAATTATTTAAACAGAGGATCGGATCCTATTGAGAATTTTTACTCAAATAATAATGATGAATTTAAAGTAATATTTTACCAAAGCACAAATATTTTATTCGTTGGATTTTTGGTACAGGATGATATCGGAGAGCCTATGCTGGATTATACCCATGAAGTACAACTGAGTGCCACTGACAATTTAGGACTTTTGAAAGATATTGTTTTTGATAAATACCCGTTAACTGCAACAGCTTTTAATCCAACGACAGCTCAGGGTGATTTTATTTCGATACTTTTACCTCCACAAAATTGGATTTATTTACGCAATTCATCTTATGCACCCGTTGTGGGTACGCCTTTTACAATATCCGGCCATCCGGTAAATGAGATGAATCAAACCTTTATACCGACAGTCGTTAACGTTGTAAGCGCTGGTAATTATGATATTCGCACAAACACTTTCACTGGTGATACAGCAGCAGAGCCTGTATATATCAATGGAGTTGGTGGTACTTTTGATTTTTACGAAAGGAGTAGTTTGTTATCCTGTATTGCTGTTTGTTTGCAGAATACAGGGCTTGAACTAAATACTTATATTTATGAAAACCTGTATGAAGAAGTGCATAATACATCTTCAAGTTCATTAGCCCAAACTTATATAAGTCTGCAAACTTTCATCAGCGGAGATGTATTTCAAAATTGTTTTGAAGTTCTAACAAATATTTGTGATAGATTTAATCTTACTTTATTTCAGTCATTGGGGCGCTGGAATATTATACGCTGGGATGAACTCAGATTGGGGTCAGGTATTAACGGATTTATTTACAATGACAATTTTGTATTAACCGGTACAACCACTTTAAATGCCGGTATGACTTTCGGATTTCAGGAAGATACTTATCCAGAAACCGGTCTATCAAAATCGGGTGTACGTCCTTTTGAGTTTGTAAAGGAAACGTTCAATTATGTACAGCCTAAATATTTATTAAAGAATTATGATTTGCTAAAATTGGGCTATTTGCTGAGAACAATTGTAAATGCAACAGAAATTTTTAAAGAATACGTGGCTATAAACTGGCAAAGGACATCAGGGGAACCAATTGTTGCTGAAAGATTTATTAGGGTAGTTACTGATCTACTTGGGAATGAAATACAAAGGTTTTTAGTAATAAGGGGCAATACATCTAATACAATTCTTTGCGTTCCATCAGAAGAAATTGAATGTAATGTTGGTGATAAAATAAAGTTTTCTTTTTCAACAAGGACAAACATAAGTCAACCGGCCCCGTTTGGTGCTGTTTTTGGTGTTAGGTTGACTGATGGCGTTTCTAACAGGTACGTTGATGAATTACCGGTTGATAATGGCACATGGCAGCCAACTGTAGGGTTTAACTACTCAATTACTGGAGATACTATTAATTGGAACAGTATTGAAATAGCTTCATCACGGATGCCATTTACAGGCAAACTCGCTTGCTTTTTAGCTCAAAATATACGCTCCCCATACAATATTAACAGGGAAACCTATTATAAAGATATGAGGTTTGAGTACACTGCTTTTATAAATGATAGCACAAAAATTATTGGTCATATCCATAAAGATATACAAGATGTTGTTATAAAAAACAATGAAGAAACAGAAATTTATATTGATGATAGCCCAAGTAATGCAGTGCAAGGTACTTTATTCAGAAATTTGTTAACTGGACTTGTTCAACAAAGAACAGCATTATGGCATCGTGATGGAGTTGTAGAAAGTAAAAAGCTGGGTGAGATAACTACACGGGAACAGCTACAATGGCGAAGTTTTGTAAGAACCAGATTAGATGGCAGTTTAAGGGGTCTTATTCAGTCCGGTAATAATTTATCAATGCTTAATCATTTTGAATATGCTCAGTTGCCAGGGTTAAATTTTCTGTTTGGTAATCTGCAAATTGATTACCGTAATGATAAACTTACATGCAGTGCAACGGAATTGTACAAAACCGGTGAAGCAGAAGTAGCAAAAACTTATTCTTTTACCTACATATACGATACAAAATGAGCATAGTAAGGGGCGAAAATTGTGTATTGGAATTTTATAATAGTGGCAATTGGGAGCCATACGCCTGTGCAAGATCAATAACACTAAGTACAACTACTGAGCTTATTGAGGTCAGCGTTACAGGGGCGGGTAAATTTAAACACTTTACTCCAACTGTAAATAGTTTTTCGGGCAATGCTGACGGGGTTACACATCTGAATAAACCAGGTTTTGTTACACTCTATCAACTCCGGCAGTTTCAGTTAGCTCATGTTTTGCAAAGGGCACGATTTACCCGTGAATCAGACGATGGTAATTTTTATATTGATATTGTTGATTTTTTTTTAACCAATGTTACCGATACATCTTCATTCGATAATATCAGCACATTCACTATTGAGTTGCAAGGGTCGGGGGTATTAGGACAAACCATTATTGAACCACCTTTAATAATTACAGCCGTGAAAAGATTTGAATATACTGCCGTTGGCGGTGAGCTTGGTTTTGATGAAGCCCTGCTTTACAACAAAGACATTTTATCCGTAAACAAAGACGGTATTGGTAACAGTAAAATTGTTACTACGGGCAGCCCTGCAAGTAAAGAGGTAAAATATACATCTGAAACTGTACCGTCAAATGTTGGTAGATTCCTTTGGGCTATTGAATTTGAACCGGGAGAGGAGGCTTATGTTTTATATCAGGACTTGTAATTTTTTTGTGTAAAATAAATACGCAACATTGTTGCAAAAAATATAAATTTGTATTATGAAAAGGATAATTTTTTTAGCTGTTTTTCTTATCTGTGCAAGTGTATTAAAGGCGCAGATATATACGCCAATGAAAGGAACTCAAATTACCTATTTAAAAACTGACAGTGGTTTTGCTTTGCCTTTCAGAGATACAGTTTTAGGCAGAAATGTTAACCGGCCCGGCCTGGTAGTTTGCAGGCCACAGGATAGCTTACTTTACCGGTACACAGGAACAAGCTGGGAACTTTTGAATAATGGGGGCGGCGATTATTCCAATAAAGTTGACAGTGTAACGGTAACCGGGGATTATCTTTTTTACTGGATAAACGGGTCATCCTATGGTTATTTATTACCAACTGCAGGCTGGGGCTTTTATGGTAACATCGGATGCGATTTTTGTGTATTAGGAACTACAGGCAATCATCCTGTAAGATTCATCATGTACGACACTATACGGGCTGTCATAGATACAGGCGGGTTGTTCGGAATTGGTACACAGCACCCCGATGCAATTTTAGATGTAGCTTCCACTTCATCAGGCGTGCTGCTGCCACGTATGACATCCGCTGAGATGTCGGCTATAGCAACGCCTATTACGGGGATGTTAGTGTATAATACAACTGCTGATTCTTTGTATTTTTATAATTCGGGCGGTCAGTGGTGGCCAGTAGGAACCGGTGCAGCAGCTCCAGTACAGGATTTACAGGATGTGACTGATATTTCAAATTCAACTACAAATAATATTATAATTGACCCTGGGTTTGGAAATTCTTTAGATTTAGGTTCTACAGTCAATTTTCTGCAAACATCAGGTAGTCGCACTGGATCACTGACTAAATTATCACAAACAAATAATAATGTTTGGAGTTTACCTGATAAAACCGGAACTATTTTAGTAAACACAGATACTGCAACAAAGTGGGTCAACAGCATCACCCGTACTCCCGGCGTGGATAGTATATATTTTAAAATTGGAGGTACAACGTATGCCATAAAGGACAGTATTGGCACCGGCGGTGGCGGTGGTTCAACAGATACCGCATCTCTATCAAACCGGATTGATTTAAGGGTAAAATACACCGACACATCAGCTACGCTTGCCCCGTATGTTAACGAAGCTGGGTGGGGGTTAACGAAGTCATTACAGGTATTAAGAACAGACACAACAGCAGGTAAAGTAGCAACGCAAACGATGTTGTCAACGAAAGCTAATACTTTTACACTGGCAACAACCAACACAGCCGATGCAACTACGTATTCCTCCAATATAATTAACGTGCCTTTGGTGGACGGGTATTTAAGTGCCGCCTTACAGGTAACAAACCGGTATATTGATAGTTCACAGAATTACGTTTATGCAGATGCTTTAAAAACATGGACAAAGGAAACTGTTGCAGGCGGCGTGTACCAAAAAATATTTTTATTTAACCCATTTAGTGGAGATAGCACCTGTGGAAATAGTTGCATCAAATGGAATATGATTGACCCGGAAGATACTAATGATGCTTTTAGACTTACTTTCCCGAACGGAGGAAGCAGAACTACCAAAGGCTTCAAATTCAATGTAACCGGCACAGATGATTATGCTGAAAGTTTCTTTGATTGGGAAAGAGCTACAGCAAAGCCATATATAGGTGTATCAATTTACATGCAAAATACCAACCCATCTGGTGCTTTAATAGGTACGGGCGTATCATCATCATACGCTGTTTGGTTTTACGATGCCGATGCAAAGGCATACATGTACATACAGGGAAATTCAAATGGTATTACAGTGCCTGCTGGAAATAAAAAAGGTTACTGGATGGCTCAAAGAACAAGGGAGGATAAGCTGGAAATGTATAGAGGAGGTATGTATTTACTGGGCCAAACATTTGCCATCGGTACAAGTACCTCAAGTGGACAGACAATAAAACTGAATTACAATTACAGCACTGCAAATGTCAATACCAATGAAATATCCCTTTTTATAATTCATGAGATGCTAACAGACACTGAGCAGGCTATTTTATATAAGGCTTGTGAGAAATTGATGACTAAAATGGGGAGATATATAAAACCATAAACATGAAAAAAACACTTTTAATAATACTAAGTTTCATTGCCCTTAGTGCTTTCTTTGATGGAAGTAATAATGACATATTTAAGGTGAGGTTACTTAATTCAAATAATAATTTCTCAAAGAGAGATGGAATGGAATCTCTTTACTATCATGATACTACTTGGGCGATGGGTGGCTGGCATCCGGACAGTACACCTGTTACTTATAATCAGGTTTGGTATAGTATTGACAATGCTTTAAACTTTTACCAAAAACCTACTGGGCTGTTTACACGCAGACACACCTTTGCTCTTGGTATTAAAGATGATAAAATGTGGATTTGGCAGGGTGATGGAGCATATACATCTGTTCAAAATGATGTGTATAGTTATTCATCAGCAGCAGGATGGGTACTGGTAACAGCCGATAAAGGTACAAACGGAAATGGCAGAACGCTGGCTCCCTGGACTGTTCATAAGACATGGCTTTATAGTATATCAGGGAGCAGTAAAACAGATGTTGTAAGATCAACGGATGGCATAACATGGTCTGTGGTCGCAACCCTACCAACAAAGATGCAGAACCTTATAAATGGAACTGCAACCAGTTTTAATGGAAATATTTATGTAGCTGGAGGGCATTTTGATATTGGCGGTTTCCCGTTAACAATGAATAATAAAGTATGGAAGTCGGCAGATGATGGAGTTACTTGGACAATAGCAGCTCAATCTGACGGAGATGTTGATTTTGCAACTTCTTACCCATCAATGGTTGCTACAAGTACCCATCTTTGGTTTATGGGTGGCGCATCGCCGACAGGTGTAAACACAGCCAAATTAATGCACAGCTATAATGGAACAGATTGGACTGTCATGCCGTATAATATTACTCCACGCCATGCAAGCGGAATGCACGTAAAGCCCGGCGTTAATGGTGCAGCCGATGATGTATATATTATACAAGGGAATTTACAAAATGATTCATGGAAAATTGAAAAAATAAATAAATGAAAAAACTATTAACCATATTATGTTTGTTTTTATACAGCTATTCTTTTGCACAAGAACTGGAAACAAATTCGGATGCTATAAATGCGGCTTTGAATAAAAGAATAAAGACAAATATTTATACAAATAGTTCTGCTTTTAGCGCAACCAGTAATACAACCTTATCAACTATAACAGGGCTTACAAAAACATTAGAAAGTGGTAAAAAATATTCTTTTGAAGTTGAGTTAAGAACCACATCAAATGTTGCGGGCGGAATAAAAGTTTCTGTATCGGGTAGCGCAACAGGTACAGGTTTAAACTATTCTGTCCTTATAATTGATGGCGGATTAGTAGTATTATACGATGAAAAAACGACATTAGGAACCGGCTCTGGTGTAACTGAAGTTACTGCATCGCATATCACTATTACCGGAGTTATAACAGCTACTAATTCTGGTACGCTGCAAATATCATTTGCACAAAATGTTTCAAATGGTTCTGCTTCAACAGTACTTGCAGCATCTAAATTTATTGTTAACGAATATTTATAAAAAAATGAAAAAGTTAATCTTATCCATTTTAGTTGCATTATCATTTACTTCTCTATCAGCTCAATCTGGTTGGAAATACAGAAATGATACACTGTGGCTTTTTAGAAGTACAACGGATAGTGTACAGATTACAAAGGTCGCAGCAGGATTAGTACCAATAAATAATCTTACTGCAGGAACAGCAACAAATGATATTGACCATCAGAATTACGGTCAGTTGTGGAGATGGAATACCTTAGATGGTTATGGTTTACGATTATGGTCCGCATCAAATAGTGTTGCCGGTTCATCAAGGATTTTAGATGTAAATTTCACAGGATCAAATGCAGCATCAGCTTTAAAAACATACGGAGCAATAATTAGTAATGGTAGGGCAGGAACTACATCTACTAACGTAGCGTTGCAATTAAGTGCTGCTAATGGAGCATCAGACAATATAGCTTTAGAGGTTTTAAATGGCTCTGTTAATTTGGGAACAAATGGGTCAGCGGATGGTGTTATCAATTTTAAAGGTTCTACGTCAGGGACTGTAAAAATTCAACCAGCAGCAGCGGCAGGCACATGGACAATGACTTTACCAACAACAGATGGTGCAGCAAATGATGTTTTAAAAACAGATGGTAACGGTGTTACTTCTTGGGCTTCCGGTGGTGGCGGTGGTGGTGATTTATTAGCCGCTAATAATTTATCTGATGTTGCTTCTGCATCAACTTCAAAATCTAATTTAGGTATGGGCAATGTTGATAATACAAGTGATGCAAATAAACCAGTATCAACAGCTCAACAAACAGCGTTGAATCTAAAAGCTGATTTAATTTCACCAATATTCGTAACTCCACGCCTAAACTCAACATCAACTACCGGCCATGTATGGACTGCAACCGATGCAAATGGCAATGGATCTTTTCAGGCAGCAGCAGGCAGCGGTATAACATATGCACAATCAAAAGCATTAACATTTAAATTTAGATAACATGAAAAAAATAGTATTAGCATTATTAATTTTAATTTCCTTCAAAGGTTACGGGCAAATAGTGCTTACAACAACTTCGCATAATTTTGAAGTAACAACTACAAGTACTTCAAATATAGATTACCGGGTTACTTACTTCGATGAAACAACTTCGGGGGCTGGGTTAACAGGTATTAGCGTTGGTAAAATCACAACAGCAACCACCACTGTTATATTAGCTGCTCCGGCAGCATCTACAACGAGGACTGTTCTTTACGTTACTTTGTCAAATACAGGGTCAGCAGAAAACACCCTTACTGTCAAAATTGATGTAAGTGCTACAGAATATAATGAAACCCCTGCTTATATTTTAAAAGGTGGCGAAAGTATATATTTTAACACGAAAGAATGGAGCAGGTCAATAGCGTTATCAAGTACCGTTACTGGTTTAACAAAATATTTCGGTAAGACAGGAACAGCATCTGATGCTGCAAGTTACCATTACGGGTACTGGAAAGACATCGGGCTGACGGGCTTGTGGGCTCCTGGAACTCCGGGACTTGCAGGGAGGGCTACAGACGGCACAACTGCAACAGATGCGGGCTGTGTATTCTTTCCCGATGCAGGTGCGGGTAAAGCAAGATATTTAACACAGGCATCTATCACAACCACTGTAATTGGAGGGTATGCTTTATACGATGTTGTTTGGATTAACAGTGGGCTGGTAGTTACTACTACCACCGGGCAAACGATTAATTCAGTCGCTTTCCCGGCGAGGGATGATAACGGCAGCGTTAACGGGTCAGGGTACATGATTGGCATATACGCAGTAGCTGCTCTTGGTAACGCAGCAGTTGTAAGCAACTCAACTATCACTTATACAAACAGTTCCGGCACTGGGAGTAGAACAGCTACACTTTCAGCTACTAATCCGAATAACTTTCCGGCAACGCCAGTCATAGGTACTGTTGTTTGGTTTGAACTGGCGGCAGGTGATGTAGGGGTTCAATCAATACAGACCGTAACACTTAATACAACGCTTACAAGCGGAACGGCCAGCGTTTTTGTGGCCAGAAAATTAGTGGACCTACCAAACAGTGTAGTGAATATTCCTTTTAAAAATGATATTAATAACGGTCTTGGGGTAACACTTTATGATAATGCCTGCATACTACCTTTCTGCCAAACAGCAGCAACAGCGGCAGCATCGATTACCGGCACAGTAACAACAGTTGAAAGATGATTTACGAAATTGATTTAATAAAAGCAGGAGATTGGTCTCAGATATTCAAAAAGAATAACAACTTTATTCTGTGCCAATGCGAGTACAACAAAGACCTTGCTCAGGAGGTTTGGATAAAAATATTTCTTGGGATAGACAAATTTAAGTACGGCAATTTCAGAAGTTGGGCAGCAGTAATTACAAAGAATTTAAACGCTGACTTTCACAGAGCAGAAAAAAGAAAAGGGATTAAGTTTTTTAACATGAGTACATTATTTATAGCCAAAAATTTTGTGGATGAAATTGATGTTTCAGGGGAAATTATAAATGAGAAAATTGAGCATGAGGAAAAGCTGGAAAATATGTATATAAAAATTGATTGTATGCAGCCCGCATTACGTGATGTTGCGATATTAAGAAAGACTAAATCATGCAAAGAAATTGCAAAGATTACAAACAAGAGCATAAACACTATACTTGGAAATATGAATTACGTGAAAAAAAACCTAAAAAAAGCATCATGAGAAAACTATTGTTTATTTTATTTCTACTACCAATATTTTCATTTGCTCAGGTAAAGATGCAAATGTTTGGTGGCATAAGAGTAGAACCAAATGACAGTATAGTATTAGACACTTCATACAATGAAGTGTCATGGCTTGTTCAAAAAGATACTGCCCACCTTTGGGATATATATAACAGAAGTGGCGTGTTAAGAAGTAGCAATGTTCTGTGGAGGCAGGTTACTACAGGTTGGACTATTGTTATGAAAGAGTATGCTAATTCTTATATTGAATTAATAGATGGTATTGATATGGTTATAAAAGGAAAGGATATGATGGATATGATATTAAGAATGGATGCAAAGAGAAATTACTTACCAGCAAGTTGGATTGTCAGATCACCGGCAATGCCACGTTGGGATTATTAATACTTTTAAAATAAAAAATAAGAATGGAAAAGGTTATTCAACCGGTTTTAAGTTTGGCTGCGCAGTATGGTTTGGCCTTTATTGTAATGGCCTTAACTATAGTTGGATTAAGTTATGCCTTAGTGGTGTTATGGAAGTATCTTAACAAAAGAGATAAAGAAAATGCTGAGATGATAAAACAAGAAAGTCAGGCAAACCGGGAAGTGATAAAGGAAAATACAACAGCATTTCATAACCTACAAAATTTAATAACGTCTAAACTATAAATCTTATGACATACACAAACGTAACTTTAGCAGTTTTCGGGGTAGCGGGAATACTTCTGCATAACCTTATAAAGCTAAACGACATCAACCGGGCAAATGATGGCAAGGTTAATCTCGGAAAATATCTTCAACTGGAAAGGTTTACGTTGTTAATTTCCGGTATTGTTATAGCAATCGCTGTGGTTGCACGGAATGAAATAACACAATTGGAGCAGGTGGGTAAATGGCTTGGGCTTGGATTCTTGGCATTTGGTTATATGGCTCAAAGTATTGTAGTTAAATTAATGGGTAGGGCGCAGAAATATTTAGATGACACTACTAAAAATGAACCATGAAAATCCACTTAACAATAAAGAACTTACTGATAGCCGTACTTGCTATTGTCATATTATATTTGTTAACCTGCAATAAAAAAGTTGCAGTTGTTACCCCTATCGTTAAGCCAATTTCAGAACAACGGGAAGCGGTACGAATAGACAGTATTGCTTCCCAAAAGTTCAAAGACAGTGTAGTTAATATTATTAATTTTTGGAAGCATGATGCAAAGAAGTGGCAAGGCAACTGGAACAAAGAAGCAGAGGAAAATGCAGAACTTCAAAAAGGCATCGGTGATTTGCTTTTGGCACAAGTGCCTGACACCTGTAAAGAGTACCAGGCAAAGGTTTTAGCTGAATATAACCGTTTAGTAGCGTTGAATAAAAAGAAAGACAATAGCTGCAATAACTTAGTGAGGGCAAAAGAAAATATTATTAGTCAGCAAAATAAATTAATACAGAACGGGAAAGAGGATTACCGGAAACTTCGTGTAAACCTTGACACCTGCTTTGCCCAGCAAAAGAAGCTGGAAGATTATAATAAAAAAATACTTCCACGTTCATCAATATACATAGGTGCTACTGTTATCGGGCAACCAGCAAAGATTTATGAGGGCATTGGAATTAATTTAGGTTTTGAAAATAAACGGGGTGCTAAATATGAGATAGGCGTTTTACAGATGGGTGCAATATATCATTACACTGTTGGATATAAAAAAACATTGTTTAAATTAAAATAAATAGTTATGAAACGTAAAATTCAAAAAAGATGGCTTTTAGGCTCGATGGTTGTACTTGCTTTTGGTAGCATAATATCAGCGGTACAAATAGATTCTTATCGATCTGACCTTAATAATTTAAACCCGTTGTGGTATATCCTTACCATAGTATTCGGAGTGCTGGCATTGGGATTTTTGTACCTTGCAACTAAAACACCAAAGGTTTGATTGTAACCATTACTATATTTATTTTTATAAACCTGTTGCTGGCTTTGATTGATAGCCGGTTGATTGGTAAGAAAAGAAAAATACTGCATGGCTTTAATGCCCTTGCTTATATTGGTATGCTTGCCATCCCTTATTTTAGTTTCCATAATTACTGGCTTATCGCTGTGCTTCTTTTTGAACGGTTACTAATATTTAATATCTCATTAAGTTTATTTCGTGGTTTAAATTGGGCTTACATAAGCCCGGATCCCAACGCAATTACAGATAAGATAGCAAAAAAGATATTCAGTAAAAACGGTAAGGTTATGTATTCGGTTTATTTTTTAATTTTTATCGCCATTACTATTAAATGTTTTTTATGATAACAGATGCGCAACTAAATGAAAAGTATGGTGAACCGGGTGACCCTGATAATATAATATCTATTAACTTGCCATACCCAATGCGGATAGCTTGGGACTTGACAAAAACTGTCAACAAAATTCAATGCCACAAACTTGTAGCTGACCGGTTGCAAGGCGTGTTTACAGACATACTTGCTGCCTATGGGTTTGCTAAAATTAAAGAACTTGGGATTGACCTGTTTGGTGGATGCCTGAATGTACGGTTAATGAGGGGTAGTAGAACTAAGTGGAGTAGGCATAGCTGGGGAGTTGCTATTGATATTGACCCTGCCAGGAACCAGTTGAAAGAAACAAAAGCAACAGCAAGATTTGCCCGGCCTGAATATAAAACTATGATAGATATTTTTTACAAACATGATTTTATATCTTTAGGGGTAGAAAAAAATTATGATTGGATGCACTTTGAAATTTACAATTAAACATTTCTCTCATATAGCAGTTAGTTTTAGTAAAACCCTTGTTTCTACAAGGGTTTATTTTTAAAACGGAAGCACTGGTTCTGGCTGAATACTTTTCCAATCGTTTCTTTGGCACAATCCCCGGCTTACTGAAAGATCAATAACAGGAACTTCGCAATCAGCAAGTAGTTTAGCCTTCCCGGATTTTATCCGCTTATAAACAGCCGGCCTGCTTATGTTGCAAATTTTTGCATAAGTTGTTATCGAGACAAATCTTTTCATAAATAGGTTTACAATATGTAGCCAAAGTAGCAGCAATATTTGAGTTAT
>JAYVJU010000273.1:0-4528 GCA_043769035.1 Ferruginibacter sp. | reverse complement strand
TACACCATTACTGCTTATCTTAAGATCGTTAACCGCAATATTATCGGTGCTGTAGGTGTAACTGTTTTGCCTGTTATCAATTTTAATATCGGCATCGGCTGTTGTTTTTGCATTGGCCAAATAAGGAATGCCGCCGTAAGTAAAAGTAACAGCATCGGCCTGTGTACTTGTTTTTAAAGTAAACTGGTCGGCAGTAAAATCGCCACTGCCTTTATGGTTTAAATTAAAAATTTCGCTGCTCATATCCCCTTCTTCATCTTTATAACTGATGTAGGCATTATTGATGGCATACTCTTTCAACTGCAGTGTAAATGGTTTTTCTTCAGCATTATTATTCGTTGTACTGCTGTCGGGTTTTACAATATCCCAGTTGGCAGTACCTTCTTTATTTACAATGGCATGCACCCGGGGCCGCTCTGCAAATACCGAATAGATCGTCATATTTTTTCCTTTGATGATGCTCATGATATTTACTGCTGCATCAATTCGCTCTGCAGACAGTAGTGTATCTGCTGCGAAAGGGCCTGTGCCAATAACCTGTAACTCATCAAGCGCTACTGCTACTTTTGGAAAATGACGGAAGAAAGAAATATTCACATCTTTAAAATCAACTTTGACATTTAATTTTTGGTTGATCTGCTTTTTTGCAAAAGCCACTATCTGGCTTTTAAATAAATAAGGTGCAGCAAATGCAATGGCAATAAGCACCAATAAACTGATGATGAAGATCTTTAAAAATTTTTTTACCCTTTTCATAGTTATAGATGTATAATTTTATAAAGCAGTTGATAACAAAAAACTATTCAAAAGTAATACATCTGCATTATCTGTGCTTTAATAAAGATTCCTGGTAATATACTTGATCCCGGCTCTGATGGCTTTGGAGTTAACTGCAGTAAGGGTATTTCGTAAAAATGCCAGGCTATTTTTTATGCCTTGCTTTCAACACTTCTATTACATCATTAAGCGCAAAATCTTTTGCCTGCAATAAAATGAGGTAATGAAATAAAAGGTCGGCAGCTTCGCCTAAAAACAATTCCTTATTATCGTCTTTTGCTTCAATAACAATTTCAACAGCTTCCTCTCCTACTTTTTGTGCAATTTTATTGATCCCTTTTTCAAATAAAGAGCTGGTGTATGATCTTTCTGATGGATTATTTTTTCTATCCGTAATGATCTGCTCCAGTTGCAATAAAAAATTATCGTTTTGGTTTACTTCATTCCAGCAGGTGTCTGCACCGGTGTGGCAGGTTGGCCCCTGCGGAATTACTTTTACCAGCAGTGTATCGTTATCGCAATCTGCTGTAATATTTTTCAGCAATAAATAATTACCGCTCTCCTCTCCTTTTGTCCACAAGCGGTTTTTACTTCGGCTAAAGAAAGTTACTTTCTGCAGCTCCTGTGTTTTGGCTACAGCAGCTTCATTCATAAAGCCCAGCATTAATACTTTACCGGTATTATCATCCTGGATGATTGCAGGCACAAGGCCATCACTATATTTTGTAAAATCAATTGTCATCTTTATTATTTTCAGTTTTATTTTCTTGTGCAGAAAGCATTTGATATAATTCTTCTTCCCGTTTCCATAAACGTTTTCTTAATTTATCGTTACGCTTTGCCTGTACATTACGCATGTATATAAAAATTATAATGGCTACAATAGCGGGTGATATGTATACAAAGCGTTCCATTATAAACGTATGGGTATTTTTTGCTGGTGCAAATATTTTTTTAAATCGGTTATTTCAATTTCTTTATAATGAAAAATACTGGCAGCCAAAGCAGCATCGGCATTTGCATTTTCAAACACGGTTTTAAAATGTTCCATTGTTCCTGCTCCACCGCTTGCAATTACCGGCACAGGTAATAAATTTGATAAGGTTGCAGTAATGTCAAGTGCAAAGCCATTTTTTGTACCATCATTGTTCATGCTCGTCAATAATATTTCACCTGCACCTAAAGCTACTGCCTGCTTTGCCCAGTCAACAGTTTTAGTTTCGGTTTTTGTGCGGCCTCCATTTAAATATACATACCATTCGCCATCTTCTTCTTTCTTTGTATCAATGGCCAGCACTACACACTGGCTGCCAAATTCATTGCTTAACTGTTGTATCAGTGCAGGGTTTTTAAATGCCGAAGTATTAACCGAAATTTTATCTGCACCATTTTGCAGTAACAGGCTTACATCTTCCACACTGCTTATGCCGCCACCAACTGTAAACGGAATATTGATATTTGCAGCAATTCTTTTCACCAGTTCAACCAGTGTTTTCCTTTTTTCAACTGTAGCTGTAATATCTAAAAAAACCAATTCATCTGCTCCCTGTTCAGAATATAAAATAGCAAGCTCTACCGGGTCGCCGGCATCTCGTATACTTTCAAAGTTGATGCCTTTAACAGTTCTGCCATCTTTTATATCGAGGCATGGTATGATTCTTTTTGTAAGCCCCCTCAATCCTCCGCCAGCTGGCGGAGAACTTTGCAAGTCTCTGTTATTTTGCAGTTCTGTTTGCATTCAGCAATTTTAATTTTCTTTTGTTATCAACAGTATACCCACTTCAACTTCACAGGCGTCGCACTCTTCAACAATTGTTCGTTATTCAGCTTTTATCGTGGCGTATTTAAAATCACTTTAGATAATTGTACTCCTCCAAAGTCCCCTTTTCCGCAGGATGCTGCGCAAGGGGATTTAGGGGCACTAGCCCTTCGTAAATAGCTTTCCCAATTATTGCACCTTTACATCCAATCGCATTTAGCTCTATCACATCAGCAATATTGCTTACACCACCACTGGCTACTAAATTAATTTCCGGGTGCTGCTCCATTATTTTTTTATACAATTCAATAGAAGGTCCTTGCATAACACCATCTTTAGCAATATCAGTGCAAAAAATATTGGTGCTACCCAGGCTGATCATTTTTCCAATAAAATCAAAAATATTTATACCACTGTCTTCCAGCCAGCCGCTTATTTTTATTTTCTCATCGAGCACATCGGCCCCAATAAAAAAACGTTCTGCACCAAATTCCATTAACCATTCTTCCAGCAGCTCAGGATGTTTTACTGCAAGGCTGCCAATAGTAACCATTGTTGCACCGGCATTAAAAATATTGGCTACATCAGTTATATTTTTAACTCCGCCGCCAAAATCAATCTCCATTTTTGTTGCTGCTGCAATCTTTTCCAATACATCCAGGTTAATTATTTTTCCTGCTTTGGCACCATCCAGATCAACAATATGCAGGCGTTTAATTCCGGCAGCCTCAAATTGCTTTGCTACTTCAACCGGGTTATCGTTGTATATTTTCTGTTGTGCATAATCGCCTTTGGTAAGGCGGACACATTTTCCGTTGATGATGTCAATGGCGGGAATAATTATCATGGCATTGCTATAAAATTTTTTAAAATTATTTCTCCAATCTTTCCTGATTTTTCAGGATGAAACTGCACCGCATAAAAATTATTTTTTTGCAATGCGGCACTGTAAGGTAAAATATAATCTGTTGTGGCAATAGTTTGTTTTGACAGGGCTGCATAATAACTATGCACATTGTAAATGAATGATTCTTCTGCCAACCCTTCAAACAAGCCCGACTTTAAATCATAAATATTATTCCATCCCATTTGCGGTACTTTTAAACCGGTTGATGCAAACAGTTTTACCTCTGTATCAAATATTCCTAAACAGGGTGTGTCTCCTTCTTCTGAATGTTTACACAACAATTGCAGGCCCAGGCAAATGCCCAGTACGGGTTGCTGTAAAGAAATAATAATTTTATCCAGTTCCCTTTCCCTTAAATATTGCATTGCTGCATTGGCATGCCCAACACCAGGGAAAATTACTTTTTCAGCCTGCCGTATTTCCTTTTCATCATCAGTTACAATTGATGTTATACCTAATCTTTGCAAAGCATATTGTACACTTTGTACATTACCGGCATTATATTTTATTATGGCGATAGTGCCCCTGTCCCCTAAAGGGGAACTTAGATTGTTACTGTAATTATCTGTTTTCAAATCCACTCATTTTGTTAGACTTAATATAAAACCAAAGTGCTCCCTGTTATTTTACTCTAAAGTCCCCTTTAGGGGATTTAGGGGCATCGTCAACACTTTTTACAATACTCCTTTTGTTGATGGTAATGCATTATTATTCATATCTCTCTTAACTGCCTGTTTTATACATTTTGCAAAAGCCTTAAATACAGATTCTATTTTATGGTGCTCATTATCGCCTGATACTGCAATATTCAAATTACATTTTGCAGCATCGCTGAACGATTTAAAGAAATGATAAAACATTTCTGTTGGCATCTCTCCTATTTTTTCTCTTTTAAATTCAGCGTTCCAAACTATCCAGTTTCTTCCTCCAAAATCCAAAGCCACATGTGCTAAACATTCATCCATTGGTAAAACAAAAGCATATCTTTCTATTCCCCGTTTATCACCAAGGGCTTTAATTATAGCTTCTCCCAACGCAATGCCTGTATCTTCTATAGTGTGGTGTTCATCAATATGCAGGTCGCC
>JAYVJU010000272.1:0-11584 GCA_043769035.1 Ferruginibacter sp. | reverse complement strand
CCAAATAGAATTACATCCAATCCAATATCTAAGAAAAGATCAGTAACTAAATCCAATATCGGTCAACTTCTATTTTTACCTCTTTACACAAAAATTTTTAAGGCATCTGAAAAGATGCCTTTTTTGTGCCTGATCCTTTCTTACATTGTTGCATTTTACATTTTCAGGTTATACTTTGTTGTATAATTCCAAATATCATGGCGACGAAGGAGCCTTCTGTTCATCAAAGGTGCAATGCCAGCAGTTACCTCCTTCGCCGGGAAGACGATATAGTTTTTTGCCCCGGAGGGAAATGTCAATATGCTATAGATTGTTCATTTAATTGCGCCGTCCTTCAGGGCGGTGAATGAGATGAAAAGATGTATTTGGGCTTTAGCCCAAAACAAATTATTGGGCTAAAGCCCTGTTTGTGGAGTGCTGATTGCTCCCTGCCTGAAGGGCAGGGCAATTCAATCATAACTTAATGACATTGCCCTATGTGACAAAACCTGCTATCTTAAAGCAAACCTTTTAATCGCAATTATTGCAAAAACAGCAATTCAGTTTAGTAAATATTGCAAGTTTCAGTATCCTCAGTTTAAATAATCTTACAATTTCAGACAAGAAATGCTTTTTCAGACAGGGATTCTGCAATACTGCCAAATAAAAAAGCACAGGCGCAGATTGCAATTATGACCAGGTATTTTACAGGTGTAGTTTAGTGTTGTAATTGAAGGTAACAAAAGAAAAGGTTACCGGATTTAAATTAAATCATTCACTAAAAAATTTTTTTATGAACAGCAAAAAAAAATTAGCGGCTTTGGGGTTTACAATTTTAGCAATAATTATTTTTGTAACTGCTAAAGCTCAACCTACATTTAATTGGGACAATAACCAATTTAGAATTAGTACGCCTGCAATACCCGTGCAGGATAAAACTAAGCCACCTTACACAAATATTTTTCTAGAAACTGGCGACGGTGCTTTTTTTACTTTTACTACAAATGTAGTTGGAGGGGCACCAAGTTATCAGATAAAAAATTTCTTTCAAACATGGCATTTTAATCCAACAAAGCCCGTTAAACAACCCGTTATCCAATTAAATACTTATTATGATACTATACGCATACCCCCGCTATCAAAAAGTATTGCAAATTTTAATCCTGTGCGATCAACCGGAACTAATATGCAAACACAAAATCCACTTACTGTCAATGAATTTCTCAGAATTACACCAAGTACCAACAGGATTATACCTAATGATAAGATGACAATTGCTATAACTTATAAAAATTCTGTCTATGGCGATGATGTTATTCAGTACAATAGATCAATCCTGGCATTTTATTATAATGGCTTAGAAAATCCTAATATTTTCAGTGAAATTCCTACTGGTATTAATGCTGAACCTTATCTATTTGATGGAGTACCAGTGCCAGCTTTACGAAAACATAATGATGAAACCTTTTTAACAATTGGGCAAATACCAGGTAGTGTAAGACAGAAATTAATGAAAATGAATCTGGGATACAATAAGGCTTTGTATTTATCAGTTCCTTATGATCCATCAATAGATAAAAGAAATATTTTTCTTACTTTGTCACCAGTTTCACTTTTATTAAATACAGATTTAGGTACTTCAAATTATACAAGTACTCAAAGTTCTGTAAAGGCTGTTTTAATAGATTATATATGTACGAATCCAAATCTTCCTGATTGCGGTATTTTTTTTAATGCAACAGAATTAATACAGCCATTTGGTATTGATTTGGTAAGCAGAGATCCCAATAAGATTTACACAACCCCAAATTGCTTTAACTGTGATTCTTCATTATTTGCCACTTCATTTATGTGTTCTACTACATACACAAAAAAACCTATTGATTATAAAATCACTTTTGAGAATATTGGAGCAGGGATGGCAAAAGAAATTGTAATAAAAGTTAGTATACCTAAAGGAATTAAATTTCCATTACTAACCGAAGCAACTAGACTATTCGCTTGCGAAATTGGAGAAACTGATGTCCCAATTTTTAGAGAGGGTTCGATATTTAGAAAAAAACCAAATTTAAGATATTGTTTATACCGCTTAAACACTACAGACAACCAAATTATTTTTACTATTAAAAATGCAAGTCTTGCAGGCTATGTAGAATCAAATGGGGATAAAAGTCGGTCAGGAGTAATTAACTTTAGGCTTAAGACTGTTTCCAGTGTATCGGTAATTCCTGCATGCATGCAGTCCAAAGTTTCAATTGTATTTGATACCAACACCGAGATACAAGCCTCGTCTATTATAAGGGTAAATTGTAAGCAAATTTGCCCTCCTGTATATATTGATCCACATATTGGACAATAACTGCTTAAAAATATAATATAAAAGCCCTATTTTGTTTTGCAAAATGGGGCTTATGTTTTGGTATAAAAACGCTTTCGCAATATTCTTTGCAATTTTAATGCTTGCAAGTAATTCCTGTATTAAAAAACCCGGCAATATTTCTTATACAAAAACTGATACAGCGGCAATAAATTTTTGGAAAAAAAATTTCGATACTCTTTTCAAGCAATATCAAAAATCAAGAGATACCAAATTCATGCAACAGGCAAGCCCCTTTGCCGACAGCCTGTTACAAATTGATAAACAGATTTTAAGCGATACCAATTACAGAAAAATTTATTTATCGGTACTTTTTAAATATGCTGCTGGTTTAAATGAAACTAGTAATTTTTTTAAAAGTAGGAAATTGTTTGAAGAGTATATTTTTTTAACTAATGAATATGATCTGGAAACAAACATATATTTATCTTATGCTCAATTAAACCTTGCTAATATCTACAGTCGCTACGGCGATTATAAAAGTGCCTCGGGTCTTTTGCAGCAAAGCTTGAGGTATTACGTTTCAATAAAAGATACTATAGGAATTTCTTCAAGCATCCTCAACCTGTCTATCCCGTTAAAAGAGCTACAGCGCTATGCCGAAGCAGCCCAAACCTTGCAGCAAATTTTTCTTTTGCCTACAGCATCCATAAGAAGAAAAGGAGTAGCCTGTATAGAATTGGCAGATATATATATCAGACAACATAAAATTTCAGATGCAGGTTTGCAAATACAAAAAGCAAAGCAGTTTCTTACTGGTATATCTGGAATTACAGATGTATATGCTTCGCTTTACAGTATAGAAGGTGACTGGCAAATGGCCAATAACAATCCGCAAAAAGCATTGCAGTCTTATCAGCAATCACTCGACTCTGCAAAAAAATCATCAGCCCAAAACTTACGCAGCAGAGAAATTGGCAAAACCTATATTGCCATAGGCAAGGCTTTAGAACAACTGCATTTTACTGATTCGGCATTATTTTATTATAACCGGGCCTTATATACCGTTACTGCTGTTGATACCTTAAACAAATTCTCTTTGCCCCAACAAAAAGATCTGTATGCCGAAAACACCATTGCAGAAGCCTTGTATGCAAGAGCTGATTGTATAATAAGCCGGGGTACGGATAATACAGCAGAACTGGAAAATGCAGTACATTGTTACCAGTTGGCATTTGCAACAGAAAGTAAGCTGCTGAATGCTTTTTCTTATGATGAATCCCGTTTGTACATGGTGGAGCAAACCAGGCAGCAAACTGAAAAGGCAATTGATATTTGTTACCGGCTTTTAAAAAAAACAAATGATAACCGCTGGGCGGCGGCAGCTTTTTTATTTGCTGAGAATAATAAATCTTTTGTATTGAAAGAATCGGTAAAGCGCAATATAGCAGCATCATTATTTATACAGAAAGACAGTACGTATGAAAAAATACAAGAACTGCAAAGCCGGCTTGCTACTGTAGAAATTGGATTGAACCAGCAGCAATTCTCTGCCCTGCCCGATACTGGAATTGTAAAAAAATTACTGGCAGATAAGCAGGAACTGGAACAGGTACTGCTGCAAAATGAAAATGCTGTAAAAATAAAAAACCCTCAATACAGTAATTGGCTTGGTAACGATACTGCATTAACAGCAAACGAAATAATAAACAGGGTAGCTGGCGAAAGCACAACTATGGTTGAATATTTTACAGGTGATTCTGCTGTTTATTCTTTTAGTGGTACAAAGGGCGGAGCATTGTCTTTTTATAAACTATCACCGCAGGTAAAAGCACTAAGCGATAGTTTTTTATTTTTCTTTACCGACAGGAACATAATATTAAACAAGCCTGCTGCATATGCCGTTATAGCAAACCGCTTGTATGATCTTTTACTTGCGCCACTGCTTCCTTCGGGGGCTTCATCGTTACTTATTATTCCCGATGGTTTTATTTCATTCATTCCCTTTGATGCACTTTTAACCGGCCTGCCCAAAACAACAGCCATAGCATCTTTTCCTTTTGTAATTAAACAGGCCGAAATTACAAATGCTTTTTCCTGTAAAACAATACTGGCACAGCAACAAATTAAAAATAATAACGGTAGCAATTCCATACTGGCATTTGCGCCGGGCTTTGCCAATACAGAAAGAGGCTTTGCTCCGCTGCTTCATAGTAACGAAGAATTACAACTGATAAAAGAATTTTATCCCGCCGGAAAATATTTTACCAATAACACGGCAACCCTTCAGCAGTTTAAAAATAATTATGGTGATGCTGCAATCATTCATCTTGCTACTCATGCCAATGCAGGCAGCGATTCCGCTATTGCAGGTATTGAATTTTACGATTCCACACTTTATTTAAACACTGTTTATACCATGCCATTAAAAGCAAGGCTGGTGGTATTAAGCGGTTGCGAAACGGGAACAGGGAATATGAATAAAACTGAAGGCCTGATGAGTTTGGCAAGAGGATTTAGTTATGCCGGTACAAAAAATGTAGTGGCAGGTTTATGGCAAACAGAGGATAAAATTTCGGGGGAGTTATTTAAGAATTTCTATAGTAATCTTGCTAGCAATAGTATTTCCGGTTCTTTACAAAAAGCAAAATTACAGTTGTTGCAAAATGCATCTGTATCGCAAGCCTCGCCGTTTTACTGGGCAGGGTATATTTATATTGGCAGTCCGCAGGAAAAGATAAATGAAAAACAGGGTAATGGTAAAATTATAATTTTTATACTGGGCGCCTTAATTCTGCTTGGTATTAGTTTAATTTTCAAAAGAAGAAAATAATCAATCGGGTAAAGCCGCAAGTAATTCTTTTGCTTTAGCAGCATATAAAGAACTGGCTGGTATATTATTTAAAACAGTACGGCATTTGCGATAATCTTTTTGTTTAAGTGCTGATAATGCCTGGTACCATTGAGCAGTTGCGGCATAAGCAGTTTGCCCGGCAGCGATGGTTGTAAAAATTGTATCTGCTTCATTATATTTGCCGGTTTCCATATAGCATATGGCCAGCGAAAATTTCATTTGTATATCATCGGCCTGCAGCTGCATATAGTTTTGTAATAAAGGTAAAGCAGTAGTGTATTCTCTTTTATTAAATGCCACCGCAGCACTTTGTGCAACAGTATCTGCTTTACTGCCACGCAGCTGAATATTTAAAGCATCATGTTTTGCAAATTGAGCATATAGTTTTTCGGCATCGGGTTTGCCCGGGAATAAAAAATAAATACCTGTTACAACTACAATGATTGCCGAAGCCGCAATGGCCAGCCATTTTTTAAACGAACCTTGTTTTACTATACCGCCATCTGTAAAATACTTACGGTTCATCTGCTGCAAAGTTTGCCGCAATTCGTTTTCGTTTGATGAAGTATTTTTCACCTGCATTGTTTTGTCTATAGCGGTATATAGTTGTATGTAGTTGCGTAATTCATCATCACCTGCTATCTGCAATTCAAATGCTGTACGCTCATGCGGCGGCATTTCGTTATGCAGGTATTCATCTATTTTTTGCAATAAGGCATCTTCCATAAAATATTTACCATTTTAAAGCGCTAAAGCCTGGTGCTTCTTTTACCAGGCTAATCAGTTTACTCATACATTCTGTTTTCTTTTTTCTTACATAGGCATAAGAAAAGTTGAGTATTTCTGCCACTTCCTGCAATCGTTTTCCACTCCAGGAAAGTGACAGCAGGTTACGGCAGCCATCCCCAAGCTCGGCTAATTTGTTTTCAATTAAATCTTTTCTTTTTTCCAGAATAAGCAAGGCCTCGTAATTTTCAGCTACGTTTTCATTTACACTAAATCCTTCATCTCCGCTAATTGTTACGGCGTGGCCTTTTCTTTTATGTAATTCATTTATCCACCTGTTACGGCATACCAAATGCAAAAACGCTTCGAGGGGGCAGGTTAAAATAAAATTTTGCTGTGTGGCTTTACGGTGCAGTTCTATCAGTATCTCCTGAAAAAGATCTGCTGCATCAGTTTCTGTACCGCTGTTCTTTACAACCATTCTTTTAATGCCGGCCGAATAGCGCTGGTACAACTCATCAATCAACGCCGAATTGTTGTTAGCCAATGCTTCTATGTATTTATGATCGGGGTGTGCAGCCATAATCTTTAAGAAAGTTAAAACTTTTTTGCAACAGCAGGTAACAAAATCTGCAAATGCGGATATAAATACAAACAACATTATTCATTAACCAATAAAAATTTATCAAAATGAAAAAGCTTATTTTTTTACTTACAGCAGTTACAGCACTAAGTATTCATGCACATGCACAAAAAAGCCAGGTTGGCATTACAGCAGGCACTGCTATATCTAAGTATAAAGCAAAAGTGGGTAGTATTAGTATTAGCCCAAAATCTAATACTGGATTCACTGCGGGTGTATTTGCCAATATTGCCGCAGGTAACAGCCTTGTTTTTCAACCGGCATTAAACTGGGTGCAAAAGGGAGGCAAGACTGATGAAAGCGCTAACGGCTATATTTATAAAACCAGCCTTATTACCAGCCATATTGAAGTGTTGGCAAATACTTTATACAGCAGCAATGGCTTTTTTGCAGGTGGCGGCCCATCACTTTCGTTTGGCATTGCAGGAACATCAAAGGAAGAAGATAACGGTATTAAAACAAGTGAAAAAGTAAAATTTGGTAACAGCGATGATGATGATATGAAATCATTTGACCTGGGTGCTAATATAGTGGCTGGATACCAGTTAAAAAATGGTTTTCTTATTGCTGCCAATTACAATATCGGGCTTAGCAATCTTGCTCCGGGATCTGACCCTGATAAAGGAAAACTTAAAAGCAGCTACTTTGGTATCAGGCTGGGTTATGTAATTAATAAGGCAGGGGGTAAATAAGCTGCCAGTACTATGCAGGCTCTTGTGTTGAGTAATTAGCCTGGAAAAAAATAACATTACTTTTAAAAGAAAAAAATTGCCTGAAGCGTCATGAAATTTTTTTTACTCATATTTTTTTTACCGCTGTACGTGTATGCCCAGCCCAACAGTAATGAAAAATTACCTTTTAAAACAACTGTTGTTACAGACACTGGAATAATAAATGGATACTATGTTGCTGAGTTCGATTCAACAATTACAATCTGCATTCAAAAAAAATATGCAATCAGCAACACCATTACTATTCCTGTAAATACAATAAACCAGCTGCATCTAAAAAAAAGTAAACCCTATTGGGGAGGTGCAGCAATCTTAGCTGTGGCCGGATTTTTTGTTACTGCAGGGCTTACACAAAAAAGCGATATAGATAACGATGGTAAAACAAGTTTTTTTGAATTGATATTTGCTGCTATTGATGGCAGCACTTCCGGCGACAAAAAGAGAAGAAGGACAGCGTTAACAGTAGGGGCTGTTGGAGGAGTGGGAGGATTTTTGCTTGGGGCTCTTGTTGGAAAAAACTTCTCACTCTCATTTCCAATAAACAACAGGGTTAACTTTTTCAGGGAGAAAAAATATTCATTAAATAATTATACTTCGTTTTAAAATACTTAACAGATATTCCCGAAAATAAAAATGCTGCTCCTTTTTTGGAACAGCATTTTTATTTTTTATGCGGTATTAATTATCTTCTTACTTTTTCTCTGCCTAATATTAAACCCACTTTAACATTAAAAGTAAAATAGGCATCATTATTTTTTGAATTGCCCCGTTGGTCACCACCTGTAGTTATATGTGTTGGGTCCAGTTCGTATTGACGGTCGTTTAATAATAATGCATTGGTAAGTTTTGTACCCGTAAAGTAATTTGAGTATAAAGTGGGGTCAACATAAGTAGTACTTACATCATCTAAAAAATCTGTGTTTAAAATCCGGTAAACATATTCTGCTCTTACATTAAGTACTGGCGACAACTCGTATTTAACACCAATACCAACCGGAATACTTATCTGTTGCAGGCTGTAAGGTTTGCTTTTAGGGTATTCTGTAAAACCCTGTCCTTCGGTACTTAATGGCTGCAGATCTACCCACTTGTTTAATAATTTTGCCTGTGGGTTAAAAGAAAAAAAGCCAACACCAAACATGGCATAGGGCGAAAACCTGGGCACCTCTGTATTTTCGTCGTATTTTTTAAAAATGTATAAAGGATGAATTTCGAGAGCTGCCATAAATTCGGTGACGTTACTTCTAAAGCTGAGGTTACGTTCGTACCTGCCAAAGGTGGATGTTTTTACTTTTTTTAAGATGCTGTCATAAGCTTTTACCTGGCCAAAAGTACCTTCAAGCCGTAAGGCAACAGCATTTTTATAAATAACATTTACATAAAGTCCCCCGGCAAACTGGGTGTTTCCAAAATTAAGATCCTTAATAAATTTTTTACCTATACCCTTCTTTCCTCCTAAATCAGTAAGGCAGTTCATTATTCCTACCGATCCACCCAACTCAAAAACAATGGGATTATCGTAATAGTTGTTATCGTAAAAATAATATTGGGCGGTGGCTTTTTGGGTTAATGCAGCCATTACAAGAATAAGGCCTGTAGCTAATCTTATTTTTTTCATGTATTAAATATCCATTTGTATTAATAATTGGCCAGGCTTCGATAGGATATTAATTGTATTACAAATAAAGTGATTATTCCTCAATTAATTTTCAACTTTAATACAATGTTGACAAATTTAAAGATGCCGTATTCAGTCCATCTGCTGCACAACACTGAATATAAATTGAAGGGTTAATTAAAAAACCAAAGCCAGTTTAAAATTTATTGAAAAATAAGCGTCATTGTTTTTCGGGTTGCCTCTAATATCACCAATGGCTGTGGTATGTGCCGGATTTATTTCGTTTTGGCGATTATGTAAAGCTAATGCACGGGTATATGCCTCACCAATAAAGTATTTTTGATACAGTGTTTTGTCTATATAAGTAGTACTTACATCATCTAAATAATCAGTCATTAAAATGCGGTAAACACATTCTGCACTAAAATTAAAAGTTGAGGATAGCTTGTATTTTATACCGGCACCAACAGGAAAATTAACCTGGCTTAACTTATAAAACTTCCGGTCGGGGTATTCACTAAATCCCTGCCCCTCGGTGCTTAGTGGCCTTAGATCTACCCAGGCACCGTTATATTTTGCCTGTGGATTAAAAGAAAAATAACCAATGCCACCCAGTAAGTAAGGCGACAGCCTTGGTAATTTTTCGTACCGGTTATATTTTTTAAAATAGCGGGGGTGTATTTCTGATACAAGTGCAATTTCAAAAATCGCACTTCTAAAACTCAGGTTACGGTCGTACCTGCCAACGGTAGATTCTTTTACTTTTTTTAAAACAGCATCGTTGGCCTTTACAATACCCCAGGTGGCTTCGCTTCTTATAACTATTGCATTTTTATAAACAGCACTAAGAAAAATACTGCCTGCCGGTTGAGTGTTTCCAATATTAATATCTTTTACAAATTTCTTTCCAATACCTTTTCTGCCGCCAAGGTCGGTAAGGCAATTCATTATTCCAATAGATCCGCCAACTTCATAAGTAACTTTATTATCGTAATACAAATCATCAGAAAAATCAGCTTGTGCAAAAGCGCATTGGGTGGCAGGCAAGAGTAATGCAAAAAAAGCACTTAAAAAAAGTGTTGATTTTTTCATGAACGGTCTCCTTTGGTTTAAAAATGGTTAAGTTTTTAAAGGATACCGGGAACTGAATGTTAAATATCAGGTTTTTTTTTAATAGCAACAAATTTACAGAAGTCTTTTAGTCCACATTGACCACATTTGGGGTTACGGGCTGTGCAAACATACCTGCCATGTAATATCAACCAATGATGGGCTACATGAACATGCTCACTGGGTAAATTTTTTATCAATTGTTTTTCTGCAGCAAAAGGAGTTTTTGCATTTGTAGTAAGCCCTAATCTTGCACTTACCCTAAAAACATGTGTATCTACAGCCATGTTAGGCTGATTGTCTATAACCGAAGTAATAACGTTGGCAGTTTTTCTTCCAACACCCGGTAATTGAACCAATTCATCAACCGTCATTGGCACTTCGCCATTAAATTTATTTAACAGCATAGTGGCCATACCAATAAGGTGTTTGGTTTTATTGTTAGGATAGGAGATGCTTTTAATCAGCGGAAAAAGTTCTTCAAAACCAGCCTTACTTAGTGATTGGACATCTGGAAATTTTTCAAAAACAGCAGGCGTGGTAAGGTTTACTCTTTTATCGGTGCATTGTGCCGAAAGTATTACAGCTACTAATAACTGGAAAGGATTATCATAGAGCAATTCTGTTTCTGCATTAGGGGCATGCTCCAGAAAATAATTAATAAAAGACTGGTAGCGTTCTTTTTTGGTCATAAAAAAATCCCGATGTTGATCGGGACTAAATTACGTTAAAAACAAACCATTTTAAACGGAGGCAGAAAGTTCGCTTACAGCTTTCTCTGCGTAATTTAAAATGTTGTCAATTGTTTGGTGGCTGGGTGACATTTGAAGTGTTTTCAGCTGTTTTTGAGCCGAGGTTAACTCTTCAAATTTTTCACGAAGACTCCAGTCTGTTTCCAAAGCAGCTTTTATAGCAGCTGTTTGGGCTGGGGAAGTTTCATTGTACAAATACAGTAATAAATCTTCCTGGGTAAAATTGTGCATAGCAATTTAAGTGGCTTGTGTTAAAAAATTAAATATCCATTATCCGATTACTTAAACGGTATTTATACGGGGATATTGTATTTTATCGCAAAATTATTTGCTTTCGGAGGGGGGATTTATAATGAAAAGATCTTCATTATCTTTTTTCATCATGTAATTTTCCCGGGCATATTTTTCAATAGTTTGGGGATTTGTTTTCAAAAGATCAAGGTCTTTCCGGGTATCAACAATCTTTTTGTTAAGATGTTCCTCGCTTTGTTGAAGTTTATTAAGCGTTTGAATACGGTTTATACTTGAGGGAATATCTTTTGGATCAAAGAAAAAAATCCACACTAAAAAAAATGTGCCTGCTAAAAAATACTTGTCTTTTAACCAGGATGGTATGTGTGAGAGTAATTTCATTAGTATAAAGTTGTTAGATGTCAGTTGATAGTTGACAGTAATACACTTGCCTCTACCTATCAGCTGACATCTAACATCTATCAGCTATTTACCAAATTTAATCTTTCCTTTTGGATAAATACCGCTTTCGCCCAGCATTTCTTCAATGCGGATAAGCTGGTTGTATTTAGCCATACGGTCGGTTCTGCTGGCAGATCCGGTTTTAATTTGTCCGCAGTTTA
>JAYVJU010000271.1:0-8352 GCA_043769035.1 Ferruginibacter sp. | reverse complement strand
AATGAAAGAAAAGAAAGCCGAAGCTGAAGTAACCAAAAAAGCTGTAAAAACTTTACAAAGCAAAGTAGAGAAATCAACTTTAGGTGACTTAGGTGTTCTGGCTAACTTAAAAGCAAAAATGGAAAGCGATGCTGCAGCAGAAAATACTGCACCGGAAGCTAAAGAAGAACCTAAAGCTGAATAAGTTTATTAATGCTTATAAATAAAATCCCGCTGGTTAACCAGCGGGATTTTTTATTGCTGATAATACACCGCATCTAAAACTTATAGCGAACTTAACTGTTGATGTTAAGCAGCAATTTTTTAAAGAAAGGTTTATACAGCAAAAACATATTGCCGTGTTATCACTAAAATTGTAATTTTAAAAAGTATCATTCCCCGATTGCCATTTTAATTTTATCAATATGCAAAAAAATGAACAGGGCTATAGCCGGCGTTTTTTTCTTAAAACATCTTCTGTTCTCTCGGTATTTGCTTTTATCCCCCGTGGCGTAAAAGCCTTTCAGGAGCAGTTTAAAAATTTGTTTGTCCGCAAAAAAACAGTGCTGCCGCTTACAGTTTCCATCAATAAAAAAAAGTACAGCTTTAAGGGGGTTGACAGCCGTACCACTTTACTGGATTTGTTAAGAGAGCAGGCAGAACTTACCGGAACAAAAAAAGGCTGCGACCATGGCCAGTGCGGAGCCTGCACTGTACACCTTGATGGTACACGGGTGCTTAGCTGCCTTACATTAGCGGCAATGGTACCCGGCAAAGAAGTAACCACTATTGAAGGCCTTGCCAATGGCGAACAACTGCACCCCATGCAGGAAGCATTTATTACCTGCGATGGTTTTCAGTGCGGCTATTGCACGCCGGGGCAAATAATGTCGGCAGTGGCCTGTGTAGCCGAGGGACATACAAGTTCGGTTGCCGAAATAAAAGAATTTATGAGCGGCAATTTATGCCGCTGCGGTGCTTATAACGGTATTGTTGAATCTATACAAAAAGTTACTAAATGACACCATTTGTTTTTACCAAACCAGCTACTGTTAATCAGGCACTGGAAAAAAAATCAGGCAATACGCAATTTATTGGTGGCGGCACTAACTTGCTCGACCTGATGAAAAAAAATATTGCCGAACCGGAACAACTGCTGGACATTACTAATGTATTACCCAATGCTATAAAGGCAACCAGTAAAGGCATCAGCATTGGCGCTATGGTACGCAACAGTATCATTACAACCGATGCAACAATTCTATCGCAATACCCACTGGTGGCAAAAGCAGTACTTGCAGGTGCATCGCCACAAATACGCCATATGGCAAGTACCGGTGGTAATTTATTGCAACGCACCCGTTGCCCTTATTTTTACGATACTACATTGCCCTGCAACAAACGAAACCCCGGCAGCGGTTGCAGTGCAATAAATGGAGAGAACAGGATGAGCGCTATTATTGGATGGAGTGAACAATGTGTGGCCGTACACCCAAGCGACCTTTGTATTGCGTTAGCTGCATTAGATACTGTGGTAATAATTAAAGATAAAAATAAAAAAACTGCTGCTATACCATTTAACAATTTTCACCGCCTGCCCGGCACCACACCCGATAAGGATAATAACTTACCTGCAAACGCTGTAATTACTTCGATAGATATTGCAAAGAACCCGTTTGCAAAAAATTGTGCTTATGTAAAATTAAGAGACAGGGATTCGTACGCCTTTGCTTTAGTATCTGTTGCTGCAGCTTTGCATTTAACCGGCGATATTATTACAGAAGCCCGTTTGGCATCTGGCGGCGTAGCACATAAACCCTGGCGGTGGACGGCAGCAGAAGTTTTTTTAAAAGGGAAAAAAGCAACCGCCGCCAATTTTGCTGCTGCTGCAATCATTGCTGCTAAACAAACAAACCCATTGGCAGGCAACGCTTTTAAAACTGAAATGCTGAAAGGTGTTATGCAAACAGCATTACAAAATTGTTTAACCACATAAAATAATTGTATGGGCTTTTTTGATAACCTTGATGCTGACTTTACACCACCCGAAGGCCGTGTGGAAGCTGTTGATAAAGTTACCGGCAAAGGAAAGTATGCTGCCGAGTATAAGGCTGAAAATATTTGCTATGCTGTGGTGGTAACCAGCACTGTTGTTGCAGGCACTATTAAAAGTTTTAACCTTGATGCTGCAAAACAGGCTGAGGGTGTAATTGAAATTTTAACGCACCTTAATAAACCGGTTGTGCCGGGTTTGGCAGATGAAGCAAAAATTAAAGAATCTAGATTGGGGCTGGCAGTACTGCATACCGATAAAATATATTTTAAAGGCCAACCCATTGCACTGGTGGTTGCACAAACATTAGAAGAAGCAACGTATGCTGCATCACTTGTAACAGCAGAATATACAACAACAGTATTCAATACAGATTTTGATAAAACAGCGGCAGCCACCGAACTTAAAACCACCGGTAAAGACAGAGGCTCTTTGCAGGCATGGAGCAATTCAAGTGCAATGATTGATGCCCAATACAGCATAAAAAACGAAGTACACAGCCCAATGGAAATGCATGCCACTATTGCCCATTGGTTAAGCGATGATAAATTAAAACTGTATGATAAAACACAGGGCGTTAATGGTGTGCAGCGAAGTTTTGCAAGACTCTTTAATCTTAAAAACGAAAATATAGAAGTGGTGGCAGAATTTGTAGGCGGTGGTTTTGGCTCGGGATTACGAATATGGAGCAACACACTACTGGCAACAATGGCTGCAAAAATGGTGAAGCGTCCTGTAAAATTAATGCTTACAAGACCGCAAATGTTCAGCATGGTGGGCTACAGGCCACAATCGTGGCAACGCATTAAATTAGGTGCAGACAGTAATGGAAAATTTTTGGGCATGCTGCATCAGGCAAAACACACCACTTCTGTTTACGAAAATTTTAATGAAGGTATTACAAGAATTACACGATTAATTTATACACTGCCAAATCTTACAACAGAATCTGCAACAGTACCATTAAACCTTAGTACTCCTACCTGGATGCGTGGGCCTGGTGATTGTACCGGCGATTTTGCTATTGAAAGTGCCATTGATGAATTGAGTTATATACTTAAACAAGATCCTGTGGAACTGCGGATGAAAAACCTTTCGCTGGAAAAAGAACCCGATGGCGGCAAACCATGGTCAACAAATTTTTTAAATGAGTGTATTGAAAAAGGAGCTGAAAAAATTAACTGGAAAAAACGTAACCCTTTACCGGGGCAAATAACAGAAGGCGACTGGAAGGTTGGTTACGGAATGGCAGTAGGCATGTGGAATGCCGGCCGCAGCAATGCAAGTGTTGGTATTATTTTACAAAAAGATGGCAGCATTACTGTGCAAACTGCTATGACGGATATTGGTACCGGCACCGGCACTGCCCTGCAAAATATTGCACATGAATATACCGGCATAGCAAAAAATAAAATTAAAGTAGAACTGGGCAACTCCAATTTGCCACCTGCACCAAGCCAGGGCGGCAGCACCGGCCTTTCATCTATAAGTGGTGCAATGGTTGCTGCCTGCGATGCATTAAAAAAGAAATTGGCAGATTTTGCTGCTGTACAAAATGAAGCGTATAAAAATGCATTGCCGGTAGATATAATTTTTTCTGATGCTGGCATTGCTATAAAATCAAACAACGCATCGCTGATTACATATGCAGATTTGTGGGAAAAGAATAAATTAAATACAATAGAAGTGGAAGCAAGCAGTGGCCCCGGAGAAGAGCGGCAGAAATATGCCTTCTGCTCATCTGCTGCGCATTTTTGTATAGTAAGGGTACATAACAAAACAGGTAAAGTAAAAATTGACCGCATGGTTTGTGTTGCCGATGGCGGAAAAATTGTAAATGAAAAAGCCGCTGCCAACCAAATGAGCGGCGCTGCTGTGGGTGGTATTGGTATGGCATTGATGGAAGAACTGCATACTGATAATAAACTAGGCAGCCTTATAGCCAATGATTTTGCAGGCTATCACTTTGCAGTAAATGCCGATGCCCCAATAATAGAAGTAGATTTTATAAATAAGCCTGATTTAAATATTAACCCTGTTGGCTCTAAAGGTTTGGGCGAAGTGGGTATTATTGGTTGTGCCGCTGCTATTGCTAATGCTATTTACAATGCAACTGGCAAACGTTTGAGAGACCTGCCCATTACACCTGATAAAGTTTTATTGGCATAATGCTGTGAATAATTCAATAACTAATATACAAAGCACAGCGTAAGCCTTAGCTATTCTAAATTTTCACTGACTTAAAATACCCTCCTGCAACTAAGTAAATATTACAGTGGTATCCCCTTTTCCTGAAATAAAATAGCCCCCGGTATATCTAATGACCCTGCAACAAACCAGGCGTTAACAATGGTTGTTAGTAAAATTTTATTTTTCATTACTCAATAAAATAAAAAAGAAAGCTTCCAACAGTTTGTGTTGAACGGTGAAATCAGATAAAAGCATTCAGCAGTAACACTCCTAATAATCCCACAATAGAAATTATCGTTTCCATTACCGTCCACGATAAAAAGGTTTGCTTAAGTGATAGTTTAAAAAACTCTTTATACATCCAAAAGCCACTGTCGTTAATATGAGAGCCAAACACACTGCCACTGCCTACGGCAAGCACCATTAACTCAGGTGATACATTATGTTGTGCAAGCAATGGGGCAACAACTCCGGCGGCTGTAATACCGGCTACAGTGGCAGAGCCAATCATTACTCTTAATAAAGCCGTTACCACCCATGCAAATACCAATGGTGGCATATTCCATTTACTGCTGAAGGAAGAAATATAATCGCCTGTGCCGCTATCGGTAAGTACTTGTTTAAAAACACCGCCAGCAGTTATAATTAATAGTATCATGGCAATGCCGCTGATGGCAGTGCTTAACCATTGCATTTGTGTTTCCATTTTTACTTTTTGCAAAATACCAAAGTAAATAAAGGCAACAAGTACAGAAAGCAGCAAGGCAATAGTGGAGTTACCGAGAAAGAGCAATACAGTTTGCACAATGCCTTTATCTAAAAAATTACCGGCCAGTACCGAGAGTGTAATTAAAATAACGGGCAACAATGCTATTAAAAAACTGGGCAATGCATTGGGTAAAGTTTTTACATTGGTTGTTGTTGCACCAAAAAGATTTACATCAGACGAGCTGATTTTTTTTAACTGCCTGCCCAGCAATGGCCCGGCAATAATTACTGCTGGTATAGCAATGCAAATGCCGTACAATAATGTTTTACCTACATCTGCCTTAAAAGCATTTATTAAAACTACCGGCCCGGGATGTGGCGGTAAAAAGCAATGTGTAGTACTTAATGCTGCTGCCATAGGTATGGCAATATATAATAACGGCAAGCCAGTTTTTTTTGCCAGCATAAAAACCAGCGGCACCAGAATTATAAAGCCGGCATTATAATACAACGGTATGCCTATTAAAAAACCAGTGAGTAAAACTGCCCACTGAATATTTTTTTCGCCAAAGCTTTTAATAAGTGTAACGGCAATTTTTTCTGCGGCGCCGCTTTCTTCTAAAATTTTGCCGAGTACAGCACCAAGGCAAATAATTAATGCCAAACCGCCGAGTGTACTGCCCACACCTGCCTCAATTGATTTTAGCAGGGCTTCGGGTTTCATACCTAAAAAAAGACCAGCCAGTATTGCCACTATTAACAGTGACAAAAAGGGGCTTACTTTTTTTATGGATAAAAAAATTTGTAAGCCAATAGCCAATATGATAATGAGTATAGTCAAGCGTTTTTATTTTTAAACCACATAAGACATATAAGACACAAAAGAAAACAAGACTGCCTATGTTTCTAACAAGCCTGATGTGGTTGGTTACATTATTCTACAGTATTTGTCAGCGTACCTATATTATCTATCGAAATATTTATTTCATCTTTGCTTTGTAAAGTAAAATCGCTGCCGGGTACTATGCCGGTGCCGGTCATAATTAAACAGCCGTAAGGAAAACTGCTTTCCCTGTAAATGAATGAAACCAATTCCTGCGGTGTACGTTTCATCTGGCTTAATGCAATATTACCTTCAAATACAACAGCACTGTTTCTTTTTATAGCAAGATGAATATTTGTAGCTGGCGATAATGGTTCGTTGGTTAAATACACACAAGGCCCTACTGCAGCACAACCGTCATATGTTTTTGCCTGCGGCAGGTACAAAGGATTTTCGCCTTCAATGCTGCGGCTGCTCATATCATTACCAATGGTATAACCAATTATTTTACCTGATGATGTAACTACTAATGTCAACTCTGGTTCTGGTACATCCCAGGTGCTGTCTTTACGTATTCGTACAAGACTATTATTACCAACAACTCTATGCGGTGTACTTTTAAAAAAACATTCCGGTCTTTCTGCTTCATATACTTTGCCATAAAAATCGGCGCCCCCTGCTGCTTTACTTTCTTCCTGACGACCTACCATGCTGCGGTAATAGGTAACACCGCAGGCCCATAATTCCTGGTTGCTGCCAATGGTGGGTAATAGATTTGCTATAGCTGATTTATCAACTGCTGTGGCGGTTGCAATGGCTGCAGTAGCTTTTTGCAATACAGCATCATCATTAATAAAATTGTTCCAGTTTTCTTTTAGTAAAAAGACTTTTTCGTTTTGTTCAATTACAATTCCGTTGGTGGTGTTGTATAGTTTCATTAAAATTATTTTTCTGATTATTTTTACCGTTGACTTTATTTAGTTACTGTAATTTTTAGCTTCGGCCGAAAACAGCATTAATGGCCCTGCTTCCGAAACAATTTCTTTTTCAAAACTTAATCCCATTTTTTCAAGCAGTTTTACAGAGGTGGTATTACTGTTCATAACCGTTGCTAAAAATTGAGAATGCTTGCCCGTACCAGCATTATGCTTTAGTACACACATGGCACCTTCATAAGCATATCCTTGGCCATGTTCTTCGGGTAATACTGCAAAACCAATATCCCAATGCGCCAGGTAATCTCTTTTAATAAAACTGATAACGCCAATTGGTTTATTCAATTCTTTAGTACGTGCCACCCAATAATTAATATTAGGGCTGGCTGCAATTTTTTCAATATAGGCTTCCGCTTCTGCAACAGAATGCACATTACGGTCGCCAATAAATTTCAGCCAGCCTTCTGTATTTACCAGTTGTTCAATAAACACAGCATCTTCTTTTTTTAATAAAGAAAGTGTGAGCCGTTCTGTATATAAATATTCCGCCAATATTATTTAAGGTTTATTTTTGGCTGATAATTTATTAACCTCCAGCCAGTGAATGAAAGCATCAAACCATTTATTACTTGTACGATTGGGATTACCCAATCCAAATCCATGGCCGCCATTTTGGTAAAGATGAAATTCAACAGGTATGCCAGCTTTAAACCAGGATTCAATAACACCAAACTGTCCTCTGAATAAAAAATCATCTGAAGCAATTGCACAAAACATTGGTGGTGCATTTTTAGGAACGTCCACTGGGCCCATACCACCATAAATTGGGCCTATAAAAGCCAGTTTCATTTTTTTTGAATTCAACGTAACATGCATTGTAAGTCCGGCACCAGCCGAAAATCCTATCATTCCAATTTTGCTTGTATCAACTCCCCATTCTTTTGCTCTTTTCACAATCATAGCATAAGCAGCTTCCGCATCTTGCAATTGATTTGTTAGGTCCGGTTGTAGCATATTATTTGTTGGAGGTTTATTACCCGCCGTATCTTTTGGAGGTGGTGGCATGTTACGAGGCCTATTCATCCAATCACTAAAATCTGTTAGGCTTGGTGGCGTTGGGTGCAAGCGATATTTTAATACAAAAGCTGTTATACCCTTTGCCGCCAGCGCTTCTGCTACTTCCCAACCTTCATTGCCCATTGAAAGCCATCTGAATCCTCCGCCCGGTGCAACTATCACAGTAGTTCCATTTGCCGTACCGGGTTTAGGAAAAAAAGGAGTTAGTGTGGCTGTTGTAATATTTCTTGCCATTGGATCGCCCCATTGTTTAAACCAGCTTTCCGTAGCAGGTTGATTACTTACACCTCCAGTTCCTAAAGGAATAGCATTGGGTTCTTTAGGAGCATCTAATGGATAAATTGTACCGTCTTGTGCATTGGCTGATAGGGAAAAGCATAAAATAAACAGATAAGAACTTATACGAAATAAATTGATGATTTTTTTAGTCATTTTATAATAGCTTTTATTTAAAAAAATAATTGTTATAGGTATTAACTTTGAGTATACTAACCCGTTGGCGGAATTAATTAGCTAAAGTATGCTTAACTCTGCTAACAGGTTTGTTGTAAATAAATTTATTTAAGAACTGTAAAAGTGTGAACCCT
>JAYVJU010000270.1:0-6326 GCA_043769035.1 Ferruginibacter sp. | reverse complement strand
GTGGCCAGGCAGTTATTAAAAAACTTTTCATCGGCACTCCACCAAAATGGGTTATTAATTACAGTTGTTCCGCACAATGCTGCATTTTTTAGATAAGCCCTGTAAAAAGGAACATCCTGGCTTATGCGGTCAAAAATTACAGCATAGCCGCTGGGCTCGCCCTGCATCACTTTATCAATTTTTACAGGCTCGGCAATAATGCCATCTATATTTTTACTGTTTACCCTTTCAATAAAAGCCATGGGAAAACTTCTTTCTTTTCCAAAGAGCATACCGATTTTCTTCATAACAATTGTTTTTGGTGATAGTTAAATGATGAGGCTGCATTCCTGCATATTCAAATATATTTTTTCGTAACCAATAAAACAAATATTGTTTGATGCTTAATAAAAGTTGCAGGGATTATTTTACCGGAATTCAGTTTCAGCTTCTTTTCTTAATTTTGAGCATATGGATAGCAAAAAAGCGGGGACAATAATCAGTGATAATTTAATACTAAAATCAGATTTTTTAAAGAGGGAGGTAAAAGTTGATTGTTATTTGCCTGCACAAATGCAGGATATCCAAAACATAAGCCTGTTATTAATTAACGACGGGCAGGATTTGGTTACCATGAAATTTGATGAGCTGCTGGAAGGGCTATATGAAGCCGGGACAATAGCTCCAATATTTTGTGTAGGTATTCATTGTTCTGCCGATAGAAAAAATGAGTATGGCACTGCAAAAATTTTAGACTACAAAGGCAGAGGTGCAAAAGCTGCATTATATACCCGTTTTATTTTTGAAGAACTACTGCCATTTATCCGCAAAACTTACGGGATACAATCCTTTAAAGAAAAATCTTATGCCGGGTTTTCACTTGGTGGTTTAAGTGCGTTGGATATAGTTTGGAATAATCCGCATGAGTTTAGCCGTGTTGGTGTTTTTAGCGGTTCTTTATGGTGGAGAGATAAAGACCAGGCAGACGAAGATTTTAACGAAGCAACCGACCGTATTATGCACCGGCAGGTAAAAGAAGGAGCTTATGCACCATGGCTTAAATTCTTTTTTGAAGTGGGCATACTGGATGAAACTGCCGACAGAAATAATAATGGTGTAATTGATGCCATTGATGATACTTTAAGTTTAATAGAAGAGCTTGAGGCAAAGGGATATGCTAAAGCTGACATTAAATATCTTGAACTTAGCGATGGCAGGCACGATGTACCTACCTGGGCAAAAGCTTTCCCTGATTTTTTAAAATGGGGCTGGGGTAAATAATACAAAAACAGTAAACAGCTTACGTTTAATAAATAAAAAATGTCCTGAAAATTTTCAGGACATTTTTTTATGTGCTTGTCAGTTCTGAATTAAAATATATAACGTATGCCTAACTGTGCCTGCCATACATCTGCAATTGAAGTACCTTTTCTGTAAGTTTCATAGTTAATGGAACCGTTAACAGCATTCATTCTAAAATATGGAAGCCCGTTTGCATCAACTCTTGAATAAGCCAAAGGAGAAGTGGTGTTGGTTACATGAGCTACACCCCAGCTGTTTTTAATCATGTTTCCTACGTTAAATATATCTCCTCTAAATTGTATTGTGTGCCTTTGTTTACCAATGTTTTTAAATATTTCCACCATTGCAGAAAGATCGAACCTGGTAAGCATTGGCTGCAACACACCATTACGCTGTGCTACTTTACCACGATTATTTTTTAAGTAGCTGTTGTTATTGATATATGCTTCAAATGCATCTTTTTGCTGCTGAACTGTAAAAGGTGTAGTACCTGTAATAGCATCAAAGTTCATTTCACTCTGGTCTTTTGGAATATACATCAAATCATTACCACTAATACCATCCAAATTCATATCGTTTGAATAACCATAAGAGAATCTTCCTAAACTCTGTGACTGGCCAAATAATGAAATTTGTAATGCAGCTGCTTTAGCAAATTCTTTACGGTAAGTAATATTACCAATTACACGATGCCTGGTATCGTTATCACTGTAAGAATAGCCGGGTAAGTTATTGCCATTAACTGTTCTTGTAGAAGTGAAACTGCTGAAAGCAATTGTACTTGAACTTGAATAATCTTTGGTACTGCCAAAGTTATAGGCCAACATCCAGCTGATACCTTTCTTTAAAGGTTGTTCTATTTTAAGTGTTACGCTGGTATTAGCACCATAAGGGCGGCTTGATAATACTGTAGCATCATTTACATTAGAATTGATTCTTACTAAAGATGCACTACCTGCAAACCTTGGACGTTTATCGGGACCGGTAAACGTTGTTACAGGTACTTTTTGGTTGGCATTATAATAAAAAATATTGCTTATGCTTTGTGTAAATAAAAATTCAGCAGACCCTACAATGTTTCCAAATAATTTTTGGTCAACAGCAAGGTTGGTTCTGAATATTTGTGGAAAGCGGAAGTTTTTTTCAATGGGGGCAATATTATAGCTTGGAGCCGGTACACCAGGATTTGGAGTTGGTGCATTACGTAAAATATTCGGGCTGAAAGGATAAACAGTTGTATTATCCTGGCTGATTTGCCCGGCCTGCATACCATTATTACCAACAGCATTACTTACAAATACAAATGCCGGACGGCCACTGAATAAACCTAAACCTCCACGGATTTGTGTTGTTTTATTTCCTTTAACATCATAGTTAAAACCAAACCTTGGATTTACCATTAATTTGGCTGATGGAAGCTGAGAAGTACTCAATTTAGTTGGAGCCCCATTTTCATCAACAAAACTATAACCTGCTACCTGAGGATTTTCTACTGCATTTGATGTAAAGAATGGTACATCAAAACGGATACCGTAAGTAATGTTCAGGTTATCCTGTAATTGTAATTCATCCTGTACATACGCACCAATGTTTTTAGCCTGTGTAACAGCATTCCATATTTCGCTTCCTGCCAGATTGCTGAAACCTAAAATATATCTTCTTAACTGAACAGGGTTCGACGTCATGTTATTATTAGCCAAATATGCGCCGGCAGAAGTATAAAAATCAGCAAGGCTTTTAAAAATAAAGTGTCCCTGAATTTGTGGTGTAAACTGGTTGAAGAATTTGAATGATTCAAAATTTGCGCCAGCAGAAATAGTATGTTTACCACTGTAAAAAGTAGTATTGTTAGAGGCCTGCCATGTATCGGTAAATAATTTGTTATTTGGTGTAAATGGTTCTGCACCAAATGAAATATAATTCCTGTCAGCAGTTGTACCATCTAAAATATCCACTAATGGAAAAAGTTTTCCTTTTACAGCCCTGTAATCCCTGTTAGCGGTCCATCCAAAAATAAATTCATTAGATATTTTATTGCTGATACGGGTATTTAACTGGCCAATAAGTGAATAAATATCGTTGTTTATTTCATAGTTGTTATTCGAGTAGTTCATGGTGTTAATATTACTCACCCTTGATCCGCCTAAAACACCTGAAGAACTTGATCCGATATCTTTCGATGATCTTAATGAATTAAAACGTACACTGAATTTATTTTGGGTATTAATATTCCAGTCAATTTTAGCTAATATCTTATAACTTTTGGTAAGAAAGTCATAGTTTTCATAACTGCCCGGATCGTAACCAAAATTGGTATTTAAATAAGATGATAATGCATCCAGATCAGTTTTTTTAACTCTTGAAACATTTGTTAACCCCGTATTTGATCCATTGTCCGACACAAAAGCAGTTCCCGGGTCACTTCTCTTTTCCTGCTCGTAATTGGCAAAGAAAAATAATTTATTTTTTATGATTGGCCCACCAAGGCTGGCACCAAACTGTTTAACATCAAAATTAAGAATGGTTACAGCCGTTTTACCATCAGGACCAGCTTTAGTACCCACTAAACCCTGGTTACGGTTATTGTAAAATGCAGAGCCATGAAATGTATTTGTACCACTACGTGTTACCGCATTAATACTTGCACCTGTAAAACCGGCATCTTTCACGTTATATGGAGATACGTTTACCTGTATTTCTTCAATAGCATCTACAGATATAGGAGAAGCACTTGTTTGGCTGCCCGGCAATGCCTGTAAACCAAAAGAGTTATTAAAGATTGATCCATCAACTGTGAGGTTGATAAAACGGTTATCCTGCCCGGCAAAAGATGTTCCACTTGCCTGCGGTGTTAATTTTGTAAAATCAGTAATGTTTCTTGATAATGTAGGTAAGGCCGCAATTAACCTTCTGTTGATATTTGTAGAAGTTCCTTTTCTGTCTTTAGAAATAAGTGCCCCTTTTCTCACACCGCCGGCAACAACAACTTCTGTAAGGCTGGCATTGGCATCAGTCATTACCACATTTATTTTAGAAGCCTCGCCTAACTGCACATAAATCTCGTTGATTACTTCTGGTTTAAAACCAACAAAGCTGATTGTAACTTTATACGGCCCGCCAATACGTAAGCTGGGGATATTAAATACACCATTTTTTCCTGAAGAAGCTCTGTAAACCGAGCCGGAAGGCTCATGCAACACTTCAATTGTTGCAGCTGTAAGGTCTGTACCTTTTGCGTCTTTTACTGTTCCGCTTATGCTGCCCGTGGTTACCTGGGCATTTATTGCAAAAGGAAAAACTAAAAGTACAGTTAATAATTGTACGATTTTTTTGATTCTCATAATTGTTAGTTTTATATCGGTGGCAAAGAAACTAAATAATTGGCGAATTTTGGCTATTTATTATCAACAAAATTATTAGGCAACAATATAATAATATTAGCTGCTTTTACTATTTTAGTGGTGTTAAGCCGATAAAATAAATCTCTATCTCACCCGTCGGTTAATATTATGTTTTTGTATAATAGTGCCTGCAGCAAAATTTTCCTTATTTAAGAAAGTTCATATCCGGTACAAACTGCAAACCTTATTACCTTTGCCCTGTAAAAAAAGTTTATGTTAGACAGTATTGAAAGTGCAATAGCAGATATAAAAGAAGGTAAATTAATAATAGTGGTTGATGATGAGGACAGGGAAAATGAGGGTGATTTTATAGGCGCTGCGGAAAGCGTAACTCCAGAAATGATAAATTTTATGAGTACCCACGGACGTGGCCTCATTTGTGCACCTTTAATAGAGGAGCGTTGCAATGAGTTGCAATTGCCGCCAATGGTTGTAGATAATACTTCTTTACACGAAACTGCCTTTACAGTAAGCGTTGATTTACTGGGGCAGGGCTGCACCACAGGCATTTCGGCACACGACAGGGCTAAAACAGTTAAGGCTTTAATAAGTGCTGATACAAAACCTGAAGATTTGGGAAGACCCGGGCATATTTTTCCGTTAAGGGCAAAAAGAGGAGGCGTTTTAAGGCGTACCGGGCATACAGAAGCAACAATAGATATGGCCATGCTGGCAGGCTTTTACCCTGCCGGGGTATTGGTGGAAATTATGAATGAAGATGGCTCGATGGCCCGGTTACCGGAGCTGATTGAAATTGCAAAACGCTTTGACCTGAAATTAATTTCAATTAAAGACCTTATTGAGTACAGGTTAAAAACGGAGACGCTTATTGAAGAAGAAGTAAGGGTGCAGATGCCTACAAAATATGGGGCTTTTGAGCTTGTTGCATTTAAACAACTGAACACCGGCGAAATTCATATGGCATTAAAAAAAGGCGATTGGAAAAAAGATGAACCGGTTTTAGTAAGAGTACACAGCAGTTGTATGACGGGTGATATTTTAGGCTCGTTAAGATGTGATTGCGGAGATCAGTTGCATCATGCAATGAAAATGATAGAAGCAGAAGGTAAGGGACTTATTTTGTACATGAACCAGGAAGGCAGGGGCATTGGGTTATTAAATAAATTAAAGGCCTATAAATTACAGGAAGAGGGTAGGGATACTGTTGAAGCAAACCTTGAATTGGGATTTGGTATGGATGAAAGGGATTATGGGGTAGGAGCCCAGATATTACGGCATTTAAATGTAAGTAAGATGAAGCTGATAAGTAATAATCCACGTAAACGGGCAGGCCTTTTGGGCTATGGGTTACAGGTAGTTGATACTGTACCTATCGAAATAAAATCAAACCCACACAACGAAAAATATTTACAAACCAAGAAGGATAAATTGGGGCATGATATTTTGAAAAGCTAATTATTTGGCAGGGTTTGTACCCTGCTTCTTTTTTTCTTCCCTGCGGCGTATCCTTTCATCTTTTGTACGTTTATCAAACTCTTTACGGTACGAAATTTTAACCCCCGTTTTATTTCTTTGAATGCCGGTTAAATCAGATGCCACAATGCTCGACCGGTTAAAGCCTATAGCTCTCCATCTGCCATCTTTAGTCAACATGTATTCAATGGTAATGTCGGGTGTTATTAA
>JAYVJU010000269.1:0-6358 GCA_043769035.1 Ferruginibacter sp. | reverse complement strand
CACTGGAGCCTATATCTTCCAGCACAGCCAATACCCTGTAAGGAATATGATCTACACTAACCACTTTATCCACTGCTTTTGCAGCATTGCCCGAAAATAATTTTTCTGCAACCGCATTACCCAATACACAAACATTACGGCCCGAAGCTATTTCTGTAGTTGTAAAATTTCGGCCAAAGGCAATCTTGTAGCCGTTTAATTCCAGATAATTTTCGTCGCCGCCAAAAATATTTATATCGGGATTGGTTTTTTTTTGCTGATTGTTTACAACAACACCGGAAGCTCCTCTTAACGCCAAACCTACTTTTGCAGGAAACGGGTAACGTTCTTTAAATTCTTTAGCTTCTTCGTACGTGATTACTTTACCAGTGCTTGATTTTTTTTGCTTTAATGCTGCTTTACTTGTTTTTTTTATCGTACGGCTGGGGCCACCGCCACCAAAGCGGATATTACGGTCTTTAAACCGTATGCTGAAAGCATTGGCACCCATGCTTGAAAAACTATTGGTAAGGCTGCTGCTTGCAGCTTTTAAGGATGTTAAAAACCATATTAAAGCACAAATACCTAAAGCAATTATAGCCACAGTAATTCCTGTTCTTAAACGGTTACTGCTGATATTGCGCCAGGAAAGTTTTATGGTATCTTTTAAAGTCATTGTACTTATTAATACCTAAAGTTAACAACAGAAAAGAGATGGCCTGTAAAAACTTTTATGAATGGTACTGTATGAAGATGAATATGCGATAAAACTTAATAGTACAACCAGTCGATAAGTAAATTTGGATAAATCCCAAGTATGATAACAAGCGCTGCTGTAATAACAAGCAGCACTTTAAATGCAGGCGTAATATCCCAGTCGGTTGTTACCACTTCGTTGCTTTCTTTAAAATACATAGCCTGTATTACCCTGAAATAATAATAAGCACTGATAGCTGCACATAGCACTGCAAAAATTACCAGCCACAATTGGTGCCCGTTTTTTACAGCAGCCATCAGCATATAGAATTTACTTTGAAAACCTGCTGTTAACGGAATACCTGTAAGCGATAGTAAAAATATCGTTCCTGTTAATGCCAGCACAGGTTGCTTTTTTGCAAGACCATTAAAACCATCGATAGTATAGTCGTTCATTTTTATAAGTATTGCAAAAATGCCGATGGTGGCAAGACTGTAAGCGGCAGCATATAATACAAGGCCTGCTTTTGCATCTTCGTTCAATGCAAATAAAGCAAACAGCATAAAGCCCGCCTGTGCAATACTTGAGTAGGCCAGCATGCGCTTTACGCTTTGTTGAAATACTGCAGTAAGGTTACCAATTAATAAAGTAGCAACAGTAATAATTACAATCAGTTGCTGCCATTGCGCATGTACAGTACCAAAAGCATTTTCGAACAAACGTACGAAAGCAAAAAAGCCTGCAGCTTTTACAATGGTAGCCATAAAAGAAGTAAACACAGTTGGTGCTCCGTCGTAAACATCTGGCGTCCAGAAATGAAATGGTGCCGCAGAAACTTTAAATGACAGTGAAATTAATAATAACACCAGGCCAATTGCTATCATTGGTGGCATTTTATCTACACCAAGATTTAAAGCATTAATAAAGAAAGAAGCATTAGGGCTGCCGCCATAAATAAAAGCAATACCCATTAACATGATGCCTGTAGAAAAAGAGCCCATTAAAAAATATTTCAATGCTGCCTCATTGCTTTTCAGGTTTCTTTTATCGCTGCCGGTTAATATATACAATGGAATAGAAATGATTTCGATACCAATGAACAATATCAGCAAAGTATTAAAAGTTGCGGCCAGGCAAACACCGCATAAAACAAAAAATATCAGGGCAAAATATTCTGCAACATTTGTTCCCACTTTTTCAACATCACGGCCATTAAGTAAAAAGAATAATAAAGTACAAACCAGCATTACAGTAATAAAGGTTAAATGAAATGCAGCTTTATCGCCATACACATTCAGCATCTCCTTTACATCAATTGAAAAGAAAGCTTCCCTGGTGTAAAGCTCTATGCAATTAGCTATAATAATAATTGCAAGGCCGCCAATAGCAAGATATTTAGGCGTGCTTTTATTTTTAATAAACGCCCCTGCCAACATCATTACTATACCCCAAATTGCTGTTAATATAATTGCGTTCATATCTTTATTCCGCCAACCGGCGGAGCATCATTTATTATTTATAATTAATTTCCTTTTCCTAAAATCAATAATACTGCCTGTTTGGTTAAGTTAAACAGTGGTTGCGGAAACACACCTATCATAAATATTGCCACCACAATAACTGCCAGTATTATTTTTTCATTCCATGCAATTTCTTTTATGGCACCGGTAAGTGTATTTGCGTCGCCATAAAAAACTTTTTGCACCATATTTAAAGTATATACAGCTGCAAGTATAATGCTTATACCTGCAATTGCAGCAAACCAAATATTATAAGTAAACAGTCCGCTAAACATCATAAACTCACCAACAAATGCATTGGTTAATGGCAAAGCAATATTTGCCAGTGCAATAATTACAAGCATAATGGTAAGTACAGGTGCTTTATGTGCAATGCCTCCCAGCTGCGATATTTTCCTTACCCCGGTTTGTTTTTCTATAAGCTCCACCACAATCCACAAACCAATAATATTAATACCATGGCTAAACATCTGTATCATTACTCCCTGTACACCGGTTTGTGTAGAAGAGAATATTGCTGCACACATTAACCCGATGTGTGCAATGGATGAATAGGCCACTAAACGTTTCAGATCATCCTGCTTCATAGCAATTAAGCTGGCATAAATCATCCCAAAAACGGATAGGCCAACTACAATAGCCTGGTATTTTTCAACCCCTGCAGGAAATACAGGTATTAACCAACGTAACACTGCAAACACACCCATTTTAACCATTATACCACTTAACACCATTGTAACTGCTGTGGGTGATTGTTCGTATGTATCGGGCTGCCAGGTATGAAATGGAAAGATGGGCATCTTGATTGCAAAGGCAATAAAGAATAACCAGAACAACCAATATTGCTGCGGAAAAGAAAGCCGTACATTATAAAATGCATTCAATGCAAATGAATGATCTGATAAAGCGCCTGCAGCTGTCTGTGTTTGCAGGTACATGTAAATAATACCTACCAACATTAATAAAGAACCTGCAAAAGTGTACACAAAAAATTTAAAGGTAGCCTGTATTCTTTTTTCTCCGCCCCAGCGGCTGCATAAAAAATATACCGGTATTAATGCCAGCTCCCAAAAGAAATAAAATACCAGCGCATCCATTGCAGTAAACACGCCCATTAAACCAGCCTGCGATAATAACATTAACCCATAAAATGCGGCAGAGTTTTTATACGTACTATTATATGTAGCTACAAAAATTAACGGAAAAGAAAAGGCAGTAAGAAAAGTAAGTAAATGCCCCATACCATCTAAGCCAACATTAAAGCTGGCACCTAAATAAGGCATCCATACATATTGATCTGTTAAGCCGCTCAGGTATTTATTATCTGCATAAATTAAGCTGGCAAACGAAATTAACAGGGTAACAATTGAAGAAAATAAAGCCACAGCCTTTGATTTTTTTTCACTTCGCAGAATAAAGCAAAGCAATCCGGCAATCAGCGGAGACCATATCAGTAATTCAGGAAAACGTAACCCAAGATTTTGCATATCTGTATCTTCTTATTACAAAAACATTTGTACAATGAATAATATTAAAATACCAACAACCATTAATAAAACATAAGTGCCTACATGGCCACTTTGCAACAACCGTATTTGCCGGCTGCCATAGTTAACTGCTTTGCCTACACCGTTTACAAAACCATCAATGCCTTTTTTCTCCATTACATTATTAAAAAATACAGCAGCAGATTGAATGGGTTTAACGATGATGGTATCATACAATTCATCTACATACCATTTGTTGGCCAATACTTTACCAAGGCCGGCTTCTTCAACATCAGTTTTTTCATATTTGCTAAATTTGTTCCAGGCATATAAAAGTGCTGCAAGTGCGCCGAATACAGAAATGCCCATCAACAAATATTCTGTGCTGTGTGATAAAGGATGATGTTCTTTTACCAAAGCATTGCTTCCTGCAAAAATGGGTTCTAAAAATGCTTCCAGCCTATGACCACCATGCATGAACACTTCGGGGATTCCTACCAAACCGCCAACTAAAGAAAGAATGGCCAGTATAATTAAAGGAATAGTAATTGCTTTAGGGCTTTCGTGTAAATGATGTTCCTGCTCATGTGTACCTCTGAATTTTCCTAAAAAAGTCATGGCATATAAGCGGAACATATAGAAGGCTGTCATGAATGCGGTTAACACACCAACGCCCCATAACACAGGATTTTTTTCAAATGCATGTGCTAAAATTTCATCCTTACTAAAGAAACCTGAGAAAGGCGGCATCCCTGCTATTGCCAGGCAACCAATTAAAAAAGTTACCTGGGTAATACCCATATACTTTTTCAGGCCTCCCATGTTACGCATATCCTGTTCTCCACCCATTGCATGTATCACACTGCCTGCGCCAAGGAACATTAATGCTTTAAAGAACGCATGCGTCATTACATGAAATACTGCACCGGTATAAGCACCAACACCTAATGCTAAAAACATATAGCCTAACTGGCTAACAGTACTGTAGGCCAATACTTTTTTAATATCATTTTGTTTAAGTGCAATTGTTGCAGCCAACACTGCAGTTGCTAAGCCCACAATAGCTACCACTGCCTGTGTAGCTGGTGCCATCGTGTATAATATGTTACTACGTGCAATCATATAGATACCTGCTGTAACCATTGTAGCCGCATGTATTAATGCTGATACAGGGGTTGGACCCGCCATAGCATCGGGCAACCAGGTGTATAGAGGTATTTGAGCACTCTTACCCATTGCGCCTACAAAAAGCAACATAGTAATTGCAGTAATATCAAACGATGTAAGTGTATTAGTTTTTGGGTTAGATACAGCAGCAAATACCGAATGAAAATCAGCAGTTCCTAACTTTGTAATCAACCAAAATACAGCCAGCAAAAAACCAAGATCGCCAATACGGTTCATGACGAAAGCTTTTTTTGCAGCATTGGTGTAATCATTATTTTTAAACCAATAGCCAATTAATAAATAAGAACATAACCCTACTCCTTCCCAGCCAATAAACATAATTACATAGTTACCGCCCATTACCAGGAGCAACATAGAAAATACAAACAGGTTGAGGTAAGCAAAATATTTTGCATAATCCTTACTGTCTTCTTCATGCATGTATGCGGTTGAATATACATGAATTAAAAAACCGATGCCGGTTATTATTAATAAGAAAAGAGAAGACAACTGGTCTATCTGAAAATCGAACCCAATATTAAGAGAAGCAATATTTACAAAATCGAAATAATGGGCAACATGTGTATTACCATGCTTTACATTAAAAAAAACGTACAGGCTTATAAGAAATGAGCCCAGCACCACACCACTACCAATAATGCCTGCCAGGGTTTTTGATAAATACTTCCTGCCAAGGCCATTGATCAAGAAACCTACCAATGGTAAAAAAGGTATCAGCCAAACCATTTGTAAAACGTTGTTCATAAGCCCCTATCCCCTAAAGGGGGATTTTTAGAGTCAAAATACTTAAAAAGTATTTAAACCCATATTGTTAAAAAAATATTTCACTAATTAATACAATTGCCTTTCACCCCTTTAGGGGATGGTGGCTTAATTCTTTAGCCTGTTTAAAAAATTTATATCCACCGAATGAATATTTCTATACATCATTACAATAATGGCCAGCCCCACACTAACTTCTGCTGCTGCAACCACCATTATAAAAAACACAAAAATCTGTGCATCGCTTACCACATTAGGGTTTGCTATACCTGCCGACGACAGTGCATGCATTTTTGAAAATGCCACCAGCAAAAGATTGGCCGCATTCAGCATCAGCTCCACACACATAAAAATAATTATGGCATTGCGCCTGGTAAGTACACCAATTACACCAATGCTGAATAATGCAACTGCTAATGCTATGTAATATTTTATTTCCATAAACTTAAAGTTTCACATACACACCCATGCCTATTGTTGAAGAGGCTGGTGCAACTGAAAAAATATCCTGAATTTTTTTCTTTACTACGCCATTAAATACATCCACCGCTTTGTAAGATGCCGCTTTAGTTAAAAACTTTACTATTAACCCTGTTGCTACTGTACCTAATGCCGCAGTTAATGGTTTTTGATAATCTTCTTTTAATGCAGATTTATCAATTGCTTTTATAGCACTGTATGCAGCAATGGCACTACCGGCATAAGAAGCAATTTTATACACCGTT
>JAYVJU010000268.1:0-8920 GCA_043769035.1 Ferruginibacter sp. | reverse complement strand
TTGGTAATGGTATTAAACAATTGGTAACGCCACAACCAAGGCTGAAATATTTTGAAGGCATGAAGATGATGAATGACATGATGAAAATGAATGGTGATTTGGATGATATGGGAATGAAAATGAGCCTAAACCAAATGGATATGAATGTAGTAATGTATCCTGAAATAACTGGCGATTCAAAACCAAAGCAAGATGACAAAGACCCAAACCGATACAATGCTAATGCACTTGCAGACATTGTTACTCTGAATTATGCAATGCTAAAATCTCCAAATAATACAGCTCTTCCAAAAGATGCACCTGTAAAAGAATTGAAGTTTGAACTTACAGGAAATATGAACCGCTATGTTTGGAGTTTAGATAATAAAGTTGTTTCCGAAGCAGATAAAATCCTTATCAAAAAAGGCGAAAACATTCGTATCATTTTATACAACGGTTCTATGATGCGACACCCCATGCACTTACACGGACATGACTTTAGATTGCTGAACGGACAAGGCGACAATGCTCCACTTAAAAACATTGTGGACATTATGCCAATGGAAACCGACACATTGGAATTTAACGCCAATGTGGAAGGTGATTGGTTTTTTCACTGCCATATTCTGTATCACATGATGAGTGGCATGGGCAGAGTATTTACCTATGAAAATCAAGCAGCCAATCCATTAATTTCAAATCCCAAACTGGCACAACGCAAATTATTTGCTGACGACAGAAAAATGCACTTTATGTTTCAGAATGATTTTGCAACAAACGGAAATGACGGAGAAATGATGTTGCAAAATACCCGTTGGAGTATTGGCAGCGAATGGCGTTTGGGTTATCACGACATGCACGGCTACGAAACAGAAACACATATTGGCAGGTACTTAGGAAAAATGCAATGGCTTATGCCTTTTGTTGGTTTTGATTGGCGTTACAGAAAAATGGGGATTGACGAACAAGAAAAAAATCTATTTGGGCAAACAAACACAAAAGACAACAGAGCAGTGTTAAGTGTTGGTGTAAATTATACTTTGCCCATGTTAATTCGTTTTCAGACAGAAATTTTTACCGATGGCATAGTCCGTTTGCAATTAATGAGAGAAGATATTCCCTTAACAAAACGGCTTCGTTTTGCTTTCATGGTTAATACCGACAAAGAGTATATGGCAGGACTAAATTATATTTTTAACCGCAACTTTTCATTGCGGACACACTATGACAGCGACATGGGGCTTGGTGCAGGTTTGACACTTAATTATTAATGATACCAAAATTTATTTTACGGCCGGGCAGTTTTTCACAATAAATATCTTCTGCCCGACTGTTTATTTTTAAATCTAAACTAAAGATATTCGCCTTGTTCATAGCAAACTAACCAAATTAAAAATTTAATGATAAGCAAAATGGAAAGAGTTTACATAACTGACGAAAGATTTGAAAACATCAATTATGCTGAACAAAAATTAAATGAGGGAGATTATGAGAGCTGCACATTTTATCTCTGCGATTTTTCCAACGCAGATCTGTCGCACTTTACATTTATCGACTGCACATTCAGCGAATGCAGGATGGCGCTTACCAAACTGGTACAGACATCTTTCCTGGATGTAAAGTTTATCGACTGTAAGTTAATAGGTTTACATTTCGATCATTGCAAAAACACTGTTTTTGCTGCAAGCTTTGAAAGATGCACATTAAATATGTCTTCCTTCTATCAAATGAAATTGAAAAAGTTCAGGTTTGATAACTGTATTTTGCATGAAGTGGATTTTGCAGAGGCCAACTTAACTGAAGCTGACTTTACAAACAGTGAACTCACCAAAGCCGTTTTTGAAAACACGATACTTGAAAAAACTGATTTTAGAAAAGCGATTGATTATTCTATTGATCCCGGGTTAAACAAGATTAAAAAAGCTAAATTCTCTTCAATAAATTTATCCGGGCTTTTAGATAAGTACGATATAGATATTTCGTAGCGTCACAATCAACAAAGTATTCCTAGTATTATTTACCTTCCACAATACCAAACTCCTGCTCCAGCCCTTTTGAATTGTTGTAAATAGTTGTAATAAAATCGCTGCCCCATTTAGCGTAGTAAGGAATAAGGTTATCGATACGCTCCTGTAAATTATCAGTAGGAAATAAAACAGTTTTAAATTTATGCAGCTGCCGTTGCTGTGCCTCAAACTTTTTCTTCTCGGCCCTCAGCATCTTTTTTTCCAGCTGTGCTATCTTTTTTAATGCTGTTACCTGTAATGCTTCCGTATGCCTGGTAAGTGAAGCATCAACTGCACCGGAAATATTTTTTAACTGCCCGTAAATATTTATGAGTGCTTGTTTTTCTGTTTCTATATTTAATTGTACAGCCGTTTCTCTTTTTACCAGTTCATTCAGCAATTCCGTTTCTTTTTTAAACAGGTCGGTAATAGTAAATCCTAAACGGGAAGCCAAGGCAGCAGTATTGTTTTCTACAAACAAAAATGAATTGCGCAATACCAAAACAGGATAAGGTACATCAACAGCTTCAAATACATTTTTCAGTTCCATCCAGTAAGCCAGCTCGCCGCCGCCGCCAATAAAAGCAATATTGGGCAATACCAGTTCCTGGAAAGCGGGGCGTAAAATTACATTGGGGCTAAAGCGTTCGGGATTATTGTATAACTCTATTTTAATTTCTTCATCAGTAAATACAGTTGTACTGTTTACTACCGACCATTTGCCATTCACCTTTTCAATCCGCTCCCGTTTATCATCCAGCAAATAAAATAAATTAATTTCCCTGCCGCTTGCCTGTACTTTATATTTTTTTGGGAAGGCCGTTGCAGTTGCCGCTACAATTGTATGAGAGAATGCCGTCGTTAATTCTTTTTCAATTACCGGAACAAATGCTTTTTTCAGCAACGGGTTGTCGGGTAAAAGTATAACCAATCCATAATCAGCAAATAATTCGTTTACCAGTTTAAATGTTGCCTGCTCAATTGTTGCACCCTCTTTGTAGCAATCCTTCATCACATCAATAATAGCTGTACCAAAAGGATGCACCGTAACCTGCCCTCCAATGGTATCAATAATTTTTATCAATGCCTTGTCCACTTTCATTCTTCCAACAGCACCCGTTTGTTTGGTTTGCCACTGGTGTTTTTCGCCGTTAATAAAAACATGGCCCAGTTCATCAAGGTCTGCATCTTCGCTGCCCATATAATAAACAGGCACAAAAGCTGAACCCGGCATTTGTAAAGCAAGTAACTCAGCAAGTTTTATGGCATGCAGTATCTTATAAATAAAATACAGGGGGCCGGTTAAAATATTAGGTTGGTGTGCAGTGGTTATGGTAAAAGTACTTTCTAAAAGCAGTTTATCAATATTTGCTTTTACTTTATCGCTTGTTGTAATGGATGCATATTGTTTGGTCAATACTTCTACCAGTAATTTCCTGTCGGTGGGATATTTTTTTCTTGCTTCAATAGCAGCTTTTATCCCTGCTACAGAAACCGGGTGTTTATAAAATGGTGTCAGCAATTCTTCACCGGAAATATAATCTGTTACAAGTGCAGAAAAATATCCTGTTTGCCGGTAATCAATATATTGGGAAGTACAATCCATTTAAAAGTTCTGCTGTTATTAAAGCCGGGCAAACTTACATCAATTTAAAGTTACACCCAACTGCTATGCGGCTTTAAATAACGCCATTATATTCTGTTGTCTAAATTAAAAGCAAATGAGTCCCTTCAACAAAAATATTAACGTTTTGTTTGAAGGTAATTAAAACCGAATGCTGTCAACACACATAGGCCACCGAGTATCCACCATAAATAATAAAATCCAAAACTATGCGCAATCTGTGTTCCGCTTAAGCTGCCAATTACCTGTGCACTGCTCCATGCCATGGTATATAAAGCGGCATACTGGCCCCGGTTTTCGGGAGTGGTACGGGCAATATAATAACTGTTCATAAAAGGCATACCAACAATTTCGGCAACAGTCACCATCAGTATAACTATTGTAGCCAGCATAAAACCATTTGCCAATGGTATGTTCAGCATAAAGTAAGATAATGCCAGCAACAAAGTGCCATACTGCATCAGTTTAAGATAAGGCCTGCTGCCCTCCAGCCTGAAAACAACCACCATTTCAAATAAGGCTATAACAATTCCATTCATCGACATTACTACACCAATCCAGAATTCATTTAAATGTAATCCTTCTTTAAAATACAAAGGCACTGTAGTAAACAATTGAAAAAAGCACAGCGCAAACAGCAGCATAAAACCAACAAACATCAAAAAGGTTTTATCCTGGTAAGGGGTTTTATTGGTTTTACTTTTAACCTGATCGTTTTTATGTTGCTGTGCCAGGGTAACCTTTGGTAAAATCAGCAGCAGTACAATTGCTGCTGCAATATTTGTAAACCCATCTACCCAAAATAATAATTTATAACTTACCGATGCCAACATACCCGCCAATGCACTGCCCACACCCCAGCCTAAATTTATAGCCAGCCGGTTTAATGAAAAAGATTGCGTACGGTTTTGCGGCGTACTGTAATAGGCAATAGCACTTGAGTTGGCCGGCCGGAAAGATTCATTAACCATACTTGTAAAAAAAATACAAATACAGATGGTTAAATAAGAATTCATTTGCCCTAATATGATGAACATGATGCCACCAAAAAACAGCGCTGCAAACTGCACATAATAAAAGCCCAATTTATCACTTAACCTGCCGCCAATAAAAGCGCCAAATAAAGAACCAACGCCATAAATAGCAACGGCTAACCCTCCCTGTGTTTGTGTGTAGCCCCTGTGGTTACAGTACAATGTCATAAACGGTAACACCATGGTGCCGCTGCGGTTGATCAACATTACTATTGATAACAACCATGTGCGGCGTGTTAAACCGCTATAAGCATTTTTGTATAGGTTGACAGTTGTACTTAGCATAAAAAAGCGCTGCAAAGATATTTATTTGCAGCGCATAGAAAATATTTTAATATCGTTTAAAACTACAAAGCTGTTTACTGGCTAAAATTTTCAGCTTTTGGAATGGCCGCAAAAGCTTTCTGAAAACTTTCAGGAGGGATGGCCAGTTTTCTTTTCATGGTATCCATCCATGCGCCATCAACTGTTACAACTGCCGCTAGCGTAGCGTTGTTTTTCCAGATTTCATTTACAAAACTCCAGCGGGAAAAATCGGAAGTAGCTTTCAATAGTTTTATCCTGATCTCAATTTCATCCCCAAAATTCAATTCTTTTTTAAACACACATTCTTCCCTGAATAAAATAGGGCCAACCTTTTCTGCCTGTATGGCCTGCATGGTTACGCCATTTTCTGCTAAAACTTCCATACGGGCATTGGCACAGTAATCATAATACTTACTGTGCAGCACATGAAAATTAGGATCAATATCCGACCAGCGGATCGCTGCTTTAACTGTAAATGTTGCCATGATTATTTATCGATGTATTTTAAAATTGAAACTCCTACGGCATCGTTACTTACTGCAGTATTGGACAACACTATTACTGCATTTTTTGTTTTTGGATTTATTACCAGCAGACTTCTGTAGCCTCCGGTTGCACCACCATGAAATAATAAAGATCCCCAGCCCCAGTTTTGAATAAACCAGTTGAGTGCAATTTTCTGTTCTACGGCATCAAATGTTTGTTGGTGCGATAATTCAATTGCCTGTTTTAATTTACTGTCGGCTGCATTCAAATTTAGTGCGGCATACTTAAGCATGTCTTCGGTATTACTTCTTAAACTACCTGCTGCTGCAAGAACTTTAAAATCCCACTGACTTTGAGGAGAAATACTTTCATCGTATCCCTGCACAAATAAAGCTGAATCATTTTCTTGTAAAAACTGTTTGGTATTAGGCAAATCTATCCCTTCAGTAAAAGGTTCAACAATATCAGAAAATGAGCCACAGTATATTTTTCCTGTAATATAGCCTAGTAGACCAACTCCTAAATTGCAATACTCAAATTTTTCACCAGGCTTTCTGCTAAGTTTTGCATGTTTAAGATATTCCAACAATTTCTTTTCATCATAATCCTTATACGGGTTTACCAAATCTGTTGCTCCAAAATTATCAGGTAAAGGAGGAAGTCCTGATGTGTGATTGGCAAGATGAACTATTCGCAAGGTATCATTACCAAATGTTAACCAGTTTTTTCCTGGTAAAAATTTATTTACCGGATCAGTTAGTTTTATTTTATTTGTCACCACTGCTCTCGCCAAAAGCAAACCGGTAAAGGTTTTGGTGACAGAGCCTATTTCATACAGGTTTTTAGAAGAAGGAATTTGCCCATTCCCTTTTTTGGTTTCGCCATAATTATAAAAATAGGTTTTACCGTCTTTTAAAACGCCGATACTTAAAGCAACGGTTTTACTTTCAAACATAAAAGGCTGTACAATCGCTTCTATTTTTTTATCCAGTTCGGTGGTAAGTGCATTATCGGTTTTGCTTTTTATTATGTCGCCTTTAATTTCTTTTTTATAAGGTTGAAATAATAAAACTTCTAACAGCCCGGCAGAATCCACACTTATATAGAGTGATAAAATGGCAACATCAAATGTAGTTTTGTATTTACTTATGCCGTTATCAATTTTTTCAAACTCTGCCGATTTGATCTCACCCAATGGAAATAAATTGTTCTCCCCAATTGCTTTAAATTTTTCGGCACTCAATTGTTTTCTAAAATTTGCCCCTGCCAGGCTGTATAATCCATCTGCATTTTTTTCATTAAAAAACTGTACCACTTTATCCTTCATGGCATCGTTTTTTTCTTTTTGGGTATCCTGTGCATATCCGGTACAGGACATTAAACTCATAACAACAATTATAATAAATATCCTTTTCATCTTTTAAAATTAAAAAATCCTTCCCGCCACCGGGAAAGGATTTAAAGTACATTACTACTTATCAGTTTCATTTTTAATGGCCTCATTTTTTTTAGCCACTTCTTCTAAAAGTTTTAATCCTAGCAAACCACTTATGGGGCCATTGGCACCATCGCCACTGCCACCACTAATTAATACATCGGGCATAATTTTTATGTGCTGTGCACCAATTGCCTCCATAACTTTTAGTTGTGTAAAATTATTACCGCCCATTGCTTCTACAGATAATTTATACGATTCCGCATTTGATTTACCAATTGCCAAAATCTTTTCTGCCTCGGCATTACCGGTAACAGAAATCTGTTCGGCATTTGCTTTTGCTAAAAGTTCAATTTGTTCGGCATTTGCCTTTGCTAAAACACGTATTCTTTCTGCATCACCATTAGCCAGTAATTTTAACCTGTCTGCTTCTGCAGTTGATTGTAAACGTACACTGTTAGCTTCACCGGTTGCTTTTTTTACAGACGCATCTGCAACTCTTTCCGCAATCAATACACCCTGATCAGCTTTTACAATTTCTTTTTGTATGTCAGCAATAGCGGTTTCTTTTTCCAGGCTCTGCCTTGTTTCCTGTGCTTTCATTTCTGTTTCGTAGGTTACTTTCTGTTCTTCTGCAATCTTACGGTCAGTTAATGTTTTCATCAAACTTTCAGGCGGTACAATATCACCAATCAAAGTATCTACACCGTACACATTGTATTGATCAAGCACTTTGCCAATGTGCATCTTTGCACTTTCCTGTCTTTCTTTACGTGTACCAAGAAAGGCAATTACATCACTATCCTGTGCACTGTTTCTAAAATAGTTGCCTATAGTTGGTTCCAGCACCTGGCTTACCAGGTTATTCATATTACCAAAGCGTGCAATTACTTTCGGCGCTTCTGTTGTAGGAATGTGAATGATCTGCGATACATCGAGGTTAAAAGGGAAACCGTCTTTACTTCGCACTGTAATAGTAGATAAATGTTTATCCAGTTGATGACTCTCACTTCTTGCATTAGCCCAGTTCAATACTAAGTTTGTAGTTGGTACCAATTCCACTTTCATAATAAAAGGATTGATAGGATATTTACCCGGGCCTAGCGGTTCGGCCCACACCCCTTTTTGGCCTTTTGAAACAATATTACCATGTTTAAATTCTGCCCCACTCAGGTCAACACCCTCAGCACCAACATAACTAATTACAACACCCACATGGCCAATAGGAATTTCCATCATGTTCACCATATCAACTTTTGCAAACCATGGGTTTAAAAAATAAGTACCTGCCAATACCACCTGCTCCTGCAAACCTTTATAACCGCCGCTCTGCATAAACACATCCACATCCTGGAATTTGTTATGTGCTTCAACAATGCGGCCGGCAATTTGTCCTTCTTCTAAAGGTTTACCTTCCTGTGTGGTTACAACACCAACGGCATTATCGGGTATCGAAGTCATATCTGTCATTATCACTTCAAACAAAAATGTATTGATACGATAACTACCCGGAGTAATAATAGCAGTCTGCCGTCCTTTGCGTCCGCCATTTTTTAAAAATGCTTCTGCATTTTGAAAACTATCACATTCTACTTTTCTACCTAAGATAGAACCTGTTTCCAGCTCTGCTCCATCCTTTGCCAATACCAGTCCCAATTGCCCTGTAGGAATAATAGTGAAAGATTGAAAGGTAACATCGTACTGCCATATCCATTTACCAAAATAAATACCCGGCGGTAATGTTTGTGCCTGAAAACCTGCTTCGCCTTCTGTGGCAACAATGCGGCCTTCGGGCAGTTCCTGCTTACCAAAAAGCACAAACTTTTTTGTTACCAATCCAATTTTATCTTCGGGCACAATTACTACGCCGAAAAATACACGAAGAATAAAACGGTAAAACAATAAAATAAACAAAGGGATACCGATTATCAGTCCCCACTTAATCAATTCTTGAGAGTCCATGTTATTAGGGTTTTAGTTGATGAAAATATGAAATGTTTGGGTAACGGGCTGTAGTAATTCTGTTAAGCCGCATTGGCAAGGATACTTA
>JAYVJU010000267.1:0-9396 GCA_043769035.1 Ferruginibacter sp. | reverse complement strand
AAAAGCCAGTACAACACCACTTGCATAAAAAATAATTTCTATTGTATAAATGTGGGCAGCATTAAACAGTACTGCTGTAATTATAAAAAAATGTCCAACCAATAAATATGTCCATGCCTTTAGTGCTGATTGCCGGTATGAAAAAGCAAAAAGAATAACCGAAAGCGCAATCGTCATAAAAATTATTGGCAGCACAATTCCTGCTGGCGCAATAACTGTTGGGTTAAAATAAGCAAGTGCTAAAATACAGGTTGCGGCAAGTACAAGTGTTGTAATAATAATTTTCGACTGTAAAAAACCGAGTTGTTTTCCAATCCATTTAAAAGGACTCCACAGGTAAGTAAACATTATGGTATCTAAATTCCATTCTTTAACCCCCAGCATATACAACGAGGCTTTTAATTTAGATACCTTGTTTTGCGTTGGTGTGCTGTAATGAAAATATTGATGATGTACCAGGTAATTCAATACCGATGGTGAAACCAGTATCTGGTATGTTCTTAAAAAAGCATTGCCTGCAAAATGTATCAATACCAGCCAGTGAAATCCTAATGCAACTTCAATAAACATTAATCCTATTTGTGCAGCAGAGGAATAAGCAATCTGTGTTTTAACTGTTGGCTGCACCCTTGCTATTAATGTGGCAATAATTGCAGTTAATGCCCCAATGGTAATGATAACCGCTTTTGCCCAAAACATATCTTCCCAAAAAGGATGCGTACGCAATAATAGGAAAACACCAATATGCACACTTAACGATCCGTAGAATATTGCAGAAGAAGTAGTGGGCCCTTCCATTGCCCTTGGCAGCCATGTGGTGAATGGGAACTGTGCTGATTTAACCGCTGCCGGTAATATTAACATACAAACAATAAATATTGCCATCCCTGTTTGCCCCGTTGATACTGCAATTTCTTTTGCATCGCCTAATTGATAAAAGCTAACATTTTGATGAGTGAGGTGATGCATCATCCACATGGCAAGCATTAATGATACATCACTGATACGGTAATAAGAAACAGCCTTAAAAGCATTTTTTACCGGCATGTACCGGTTGCGGTAAAAAGCAATTAATAAAAAAGAACAGAGCCCTTTTATTTCCCAGCCAATAAAAAGCGTCTCAAAATTTCCTGATAAGATGATAAAATTATAAGCGGTAGCAAATAAAAGAATAGTGTTGAAGAACCTTTTATAACCTGCATCACGATGCATGTAATATTTACTGAACGTTGCTACTAAAAAAAATAAGAATGCACCTACAACGCTGAATACAGCAGTTATTTCATCGTAGTATAATTGAATTGCAAATACAAAATGATCTGTTTGGTAAATTGTTGCCACTTTATATGTAACCGGCTGATAGCCGCTCCACATCCACCAGATAAAAAACGCTATGGATACAAATATGTAAAACAGTTTTGTAAACCGCACAATGTTACCAATTGGTCTTTCGCTCTTGTTTTGCCAAAACAGCGATACAAAAAAAGCCATCAATGGTATAGCGATGAATAGTATAAGTAGTTGGTTCATTTAACAATCGTGTTTTAATAGCGTAAAAAATTGTAGTGTACATCATTTAATCTAACAGGTACACCGGTAAATTTTCTTCTGTTGCATGCACAATATGATTGGTTTCCATTTCGCTGGCCGACTCTATAAACTCTTCCATATTATGTATGGTTTTTATTTCCTCGGCTTTTGTAATGATGTTATACTTTGAAAACGCTCCGTTTTTAAAGTAATAGAACTCCTGTTCTTCAGGATGCAACGCCATTATATGTACCCACTCATTATTATACCACTCGAAAACTTCGGGTGTTGATTGTATTGCTTTTAAAACAATTTCAGGTTTGTGTTCTACAATCACCAGTAATCTTACCGGATCATGTACTTCAATCATTTGCCAGGGAAGGCCGGGCCGTAAATCGCCATCGCTGCTATTGGCCACGCCGAACAAACCCATTACATTGTGCGGCAGTTTTGTACCTGCACCCATCTTTATATTATCTACTCTTGAAAAATAATATTCCAGGTTAATACCACCACAAACCAAACCAATAGGCCGCATTACTGCTGTAAGAATTGTTCCGTCAGCATCTGTGGTGTAATCGTAGCTGTTTAAAAAAGCCCTTCTGTCTAAAAATAAACCTTTGGTTGTTTGCCTGCGGCCAATAATGGCTAATGTATTAGTTCCGTGCCCTAATTCCGGCCTTGGTTCAAACAAAGAAACCGAGCGGTTATGAATTGCTTTACGAACCTGTTCTAATTCCTGCTTTGTATTAATGGATGAAAATCTTCTGCTGCGTTCTTTTGCATTTAAATTTAAAGCAGTCTCAAAATTTTGTTTATTACTAAGATGCGCTTTTGCATTTTCGCTGTTTAAAACATATTCGTCATAATACCCGATCACATCTGCAGCAGTGTCGTGCATACTGCCGATAAACTGCGTTAGCTCAGGAATTATAATTCCTCTTGCTGCTAAAATTTCTCTTACTTTTTTATGGTTTAATATTGAGGCCTGCACCCTTGCATTAGTGGCGCCGGGCCTTCCGCTGCAGGCACCGCAATCATGTGCGCCATGATGAGGGTTGTTGGCGCTGCTGCTGCCGTGGGCAACAATGTAAACAATTGGCGCAAAGTTTTTAATTAAACCCATACCCCGTAAAAAACCTTCGGCCCTTGCTACCATTTCATCAAGGGTATAACCAATTTGTAATCCATTTTCCACATCAGCGGTACTTTTATTTTCAATAGTTAAAACAGATTGCATATCCATATGCCCGTATGCATTGGAAATGGCGGGGCTCATTTTAGGCTTAAACAGGTTGAGCACTGTTTTTATAAAAGCCCAAAAGCCAAAAGTGATACTTAAAGCAAAGCCGGTTAAAAAACCATGTGTATGTTTGGTATAAATCAACTCATCTTTTTTTGTTGACCTGGCTTCAGATTCTTTAATTAAATATTTAGGCGTAACCGGCGCAGGGCAAAGTTTATCATAAAACTTACTGCCCTGCTGCTGAAAATAAAATTCTACCCCAAAGAAACCCGGGGCTCCAAACGTTTCAGCTCTTTTATCTACTGCTTCAATATGCCGGCGAATAGAATCTTCCCTTTCATCAATACAAAATATAGCCTGAAGGCTTCGTTCACTGACTACAGGAGCTTGATTAATTAAAGGTTGCTTTTTTTGATTGGAGAGTTGAATACCTTTTAACACCGAATCGTAATAACTCCATTCAAATGCATCCTGCCACAGTTCTATAACTTCTGCAAATTCTGTTTTGGCTATGTCTTCAAATAAATTTACCGGGGCAACATTTATATTTTTGGCTAACGGCTGCCAGTTATTACCAAGGTTAAAGTTCAATGCATCCAGTTCCATCAGTAACTCAAATTCGATGAGTTCTTTCAGGGTAATTTTTTTAGGATCAAGCAATGTTTGTGGATTATCTTCCACTGCACTTATAAAACCGCTCCAGCCGTGGTGTGCAAAATGCTGGTCGAACAGGTACTGTTCAAAATATTCTTCTCTTCCAACAATTGTTTTTAATAATTCTGTTATAGAATAATTACCGCTTAAAAATTTATGCCTTACTGTTTTTGTTTTAAAAAAACTTACAAAACTGTTTTGCTCCAGCTCCCTTATACTATCGGTAAAGTTTTTATTTACAAAAGGAATATTGGCAACAGCAATGCCCTGGTCTAAAAAAGCACAAAGAATACGAAACAGCAGCGGATGTACTTTATTATCTAAATCTATATGATAGTTTTCTTTCCAGAACCTGCGCAACCGGCCAATTCTGGGTTGGTTAATTGTTTCGTATTCTTTGTGTAACAGTTTTTCTTTCCATTCGGCCACACTGTTTTTTTTTATGGCAATAACTTTTTCCAGTATATCTGCCCTTATTCTGCCGGACTTATACAGTTCCCTGTACTCGGGCAGTTGCAAATGCACCTGGAAGCCAAAAATGCCAGCCGCCTTAAAGATGCCATCATAAAACTTCATGTGCTGAAAAGCATGGAGTGAGTTATGATGAATAAAATCTTTTAACGCCTGTTGCGACGGTAAAAAATGTTTTAGTTCATGTATAACATGTGCTTCGTTAAAAGGATGATTACTCATATAAAAAAATGGGGTTGGAAAAACTTCCAACCCTGTTTAAAAATTAATGCCTTAGTTCTGCTATGCTGAATTTGGGATTTTTTTCATCATTTATGTATGATACCTCTTTAAGAAATTCCACTTTGCCGGTATCAATATTATACAGGGCACCTACAATTCCTATCTCTCCTTTATCCAGCATTTCTTCCAGAATAAAACTGCGTTCAATAATATTTTTTACTCCCCTTTTTACATTTAATGTAGAAACATTTTCAACAAATTTTGCATTTTTAGAATTTCTTTTATCTGCGGCCGTTGTTTCAGATTCGGAATAAACAGCAGGCTGCAATTTAGATAATAACTCGGTAAGGTTTCCCATTTCAACATGGTCGCATGCCCCTTTTACCGCACCGCATTTGGTGTGGCCAAGAACAACTATGAGTTTTGACCCTGCCAGTTTACAAGCAAACTCCATACTGCCCAATATATCTGTATTAACTATGTTACCGGCAATTCTGATAGAAAAAACATCTCCCAATCCCTGGTCAAAAATTAATTCGGAAGAAGTACGGCTGTCGATACAACTGAGTATGGTTGCAAATGGCCATTGCCCGTCACGGGTGGCATTTACCTGGCCTAATAAATCTCTTTGTGCTTTTAAATTTTTTATAAATCTGGCATTGCCTTCCTGTAATATTTCCAAAGCCATCCTGGGCGTTAAACTTGATTGTGTTTCTTTTGTATGTACTCTCATATTTTTTTATTGTATTTAATTAACTAATTTTTGTTTAATGTGCAGACTGCACATTTTTTGTGTTTTCAATTTTATAGGCTTCTTTAAAACCTATCAGCTCCAGCTTTATATTTTTTAATGGCACCTTAATTTCTCTAAACTCTTTTATCAATTCCAATACATCATAATCAATATATCGGGTGTTAGATGCATCAATTACTACCGAAGTGTTTTCTGGCATATGATCCAGCGTTTGACGGATGGCTGCTTTATTTAAGAAAGATACCTCTTCCGAAAGTTTGATGGTAACTGTATCTCCTTCTCTGTGTTTTTCTGAATGAAAAAAGTAAGAGTTTTTAAGGTTTCCGTGTAAAATAGCACCAATAGCAGCAATAATTCCAGCCAGTACTCCTATGATAAGTCCTTTACCACTTAATGCAGGTATTATCGCAAATAAGTCAACAGCAATAATTACCAGCACGGTAACAATAAAAGGTATAAACTGATATTTTCCCGCTTTCCAAAAACCTTTAAATACAGCTGGCTTGGCCAACTTCCAGCCTGTTAAAATCAGGATGGCGGCAAGTGCTCCTTTCGGGATCATATTTAATATTCCGGGGATAAATATTACGGTTACCAGTAAAAGCGCCGAATGAAAAATAGCAGAAAGTTTTGTCTTGGCTCCTGCATTTACATTGGCACTGCTCCTTACTATTACGCTGGTTATAGGCAACCCTCCAATTAAACCAGATACCGTGTTGCCAACGCCTTGTGCAAATAATTCTCTGTTAGTATTGGTTACTCTCCTTTCAGGATCGAGGTTATCAATGGCTTCTATACTTAACAAGGTTTCTAACGAAGCTATGATGGCAATAATAAAGCCATACATAATTACGGTACCATTTGTAAAGCCACTAAAATCAGGGAGCGTAAAAAAACCAAAAAAATCCCGGGCATTTTGTGCTACAGGCAAAACTATCAGGTGAGATTCTTCTATGATTTGCAAATTACTGCTTGCTGCAATCCAGATCTGGTTAAGTGCAATAGCAAATACTACGGCTACCAATGCGCTGGGGATATAAGGTAATTTTTTCTTTAAAGGAGATTTATCCCATAATACCATTATTAATATAGCAAGAAGGGAAATAATAACTACACCCACTTCAATTTTTTGTAAGGGTATCAGCAGTTCATGCCAGTCGCCACCGGTAAAGGGTAGTACATCAATCAAGTGTCCCGACTCATCTTTATCTCTTCCGAATATATGCGGAATTTGCTTGGCAATAATTAATATACCAATGCTTGTGAGCAAACCCTTTATCACGCTGGAAGGAATATAATTAGCGATGCCGCCTAACCTTAATACACCTAATAAGATTTGTATTAATCCAGCCAGCACAACTGCACACAAAAAGAGGCCATAACTTTCCAATCCACCCAAGGCTATAATAGCACCCGATACCAAAGTAGCCAGGCCTGCAGCCGGGCCACTTACACTTAATGGCGAATTGCTTAACGAGCCTACTACAAGTCCGCCAATAATACCTGCAATTAAACCGCTAAAAGGTGTGGCACCGCTGGCTACAGCAATAGCTATACATAATGGCAATGCCACCAGAAAAACCACAAGGCCGGCCGGCAAATCTGATTTTAAATATTTTGTACTTAGTTTCATTTTAATAATACTTTATTCGTTTCCTGTTAAATTGATTGCCTGTAGTTTTCCTTAGCCGGATTTGTCACTGTTACCACAAAATGGTTCTACTGAAAATCACCGGTATCACCACATCCTGTTTTAATGTGTACAGTTGGAACAAACGTTACGCAGCCTGATAAAAAATTTTGAAAATTATTGCTATACCAAAGCAAAAGAAATACATGATCAGCATATGGTAACACCAGATTAAACCTGTTGTGTTAAACCTTTGCCCAGCTACAGGGAAAAGCCAATGGTATTTCTACCGGGAAAGAAATCTATGCTTTGGGAGGGGGAGAGATCAATTCAAAATGTACAATCTGTAATTTTTCTCCGCCTGGTATGGCGTATTGCTGTGGCTCTTCAAGCCTTTCAAACTCTTTTAAATTGTGCTTCTCGTGTAAGTATTCTTCCTGTACAGAAAGGCTGGTGTTAGAGGTAGATTTTTCTTCGACAGGAGCAGAGGGGTCATCATTAGATTTTCCAGGCATATTAGTTGAACAGATAGCGGCCTTATCTTTCTCCTGTGAAAAAATAATAAAATTTACGCCAGTTAAGAATACAAGGCAAAAAAACATCAGTAAGGTAGAACTTACCTTCGCCACACGCTGTGCAATTGATATTTTTTGTACTGATTTCATTGTTCGGACACAAATGTAGTGAATTTAAAAAATATACTGGCGCTATAACGGTTATGTGACAATTAAATTACATGCCCGCCACTTAAAATACTTACACGATTATTACGGTATTATTTTTTGAAAACTATTTTGCTTTAAATTTTTCAATAGCATTCCGGGTAAACTCACTTAGTACCAGCCTGCCGCTGATGGCTGCCCTTTCTTTTAATAGTTCATCCCAATGTTCGGTTCCCTGCCAGAATATTTTTTTCATTTCTGCCATGGCAAGAGGATTTGAGTGGGCTAGTGTATTTGCTAAACGATACACTGATTCATCCATACTCTCTATGCTGTCGTGTACTTCCGAAAAAAGCCCTTTCCGTTTTGCCCAGTCTGCATTACGCCACATGGTAGCGTCAATTGCTAAGGAATTAAATGCAGCGGTACCAATTTTTCTTTCTACAGCAGGGCCCACTACAAACGGCCCGATACCCACTGCCAGCTCACTTAATTTTACATCGGCATTACTTGTTGCAATGGCATAATCAACCGAAGCTGCCAAACCAACTCCACCCCCTACACACTTGCCCTGTATTCTTCCAATAATAAACTTAGGGCATTTACGCATAGCATTAATAACATTGGCAAAGCCGCTGAAAAAACCAAGCCCTTCTGTTTCGGATTTTATCGCTGTTAATTCATCAAATGAAGCACCGGAACAAAATATTTTTTCTCCTCCGCTTTTTAAAATAATAACCTTTGTTTCTTCATGTGTGCCGGCATAATGAATTTCTTTGGCCAGTGCTGCCAGTATTTGTGCCGGCAGCGAATTGCTTTGCGGATGAAAAAATTCGATGGTGTTGATGCCATGTTCAATATGGCTTTTTGCGTATGCTTCCATAAAAAATCATTTATGCTTCAAAGCTATAAAACTACAGGGAGCTTTTTTTAATATGCTTATAAAATTATCATTGGTGGTATGAAACGCCTGCCAGTTATAAAACGTTTTATAAAAGCACAGCTTAATTTAGATAAAGAGGAATACGAAGTGAGACACTTGCCGAAATAAATGAAGGCGCACACTTTAGCGGCTATAATTTATGGATACCTGGCTTTGTTATGGATTATTGCTGCATTGGTTTAAAATACAGACAACATAAGCAACATATTGAGCTGCTGGAGAAAAGGGCGCAGCAACTGGAATCGGCACGTTAAGCCACCTTAAAAATATTTTTGCCAAGCTGGGTGTTGCTGTTGCAATGAAGTTAATGCAAGGGTGAAGCTCTATAAAAAACTGATAATCAAATTTTTACCCTCTATTCACATAAGTATATTTTTCAAAAATTTTGCAAATGAAAATATTTTTATTTTCATTTTTGGCTATTTTTTGCAAATGAAAATAATTTCATTTGCATTTTTAACTATTTTTGCAATTGAAAATAGACTCATTTCCATTTTATGGCTGAATTTAGAAACATAACTTCTTTCATTTCTGGTACCCAAGTGCCTCAATACCAATATAAAAGCTTTATGCCTGAGCTGATATATTTTGATTGGGTGATTGATGTGCCCGAAATACAATCCTTATTAAGTGATGCAGACAGGGCTTTAGGCACTTTGAATGCTTTTGCCCAACTGGTGCCTAACGTGGATTTTTTTATAAGAATGCACATTACCAAAGAGGCTACTACAAGCAGCCGTATTGAAGGCACACAAACCAATATGGAAGATGTGCTGATTAACCAGGATGATATTAACCCTGAAAAAAGAGATGACAGGGAAGAGGTAATCAACTATATAAATGCCATCAATTTTTCTATTGAAAAAAGAAATGAGCTAGGTATTGTAAACCGGTTAATAAGGGAAACACATAAAGTATTGATGCAGGGTGTAAGAGGGCAAAATAAAAAACCGGGAGATTACCGCACCAGTCAAAACTGGATAGGCGCTTCTATAAGAGATGCCACATTTATACCACCGCATTATGATGAAATTGCTGACCTGATGAGCGACTTAGAAAAATTTTTACATGCAGATAATATACATACGCCACACTTAATACGTATTGCCATGCTGCATTACCAGTTTGAAACAATACACCCGTTTTTAGATGGTAACGGACGTATGGGGCGGTTATTGATAACGCTGTACCTGGTAGATAAAGGATTAATGATAAAACCTGCATTGTACCTGAGTGATTTTTTTGAGCACAACCGCAGCCTTTATTACGATAACCTGCACAGGG
>JAYVJU010000266.1:0-4888 GCA_043769035.1 Ferruginibacter sp. | reverse complement strand
GCCATAAAAAATAATTCCAGCGGAAAAGCATACTGGCCGGGGTTTTCGTAAAACTTAGGCAGAAAAGGATTGTCTGCAAATTCTTCTAAAATCAACCTTGCATTAAAGTGTTTGCTAAGCATGTGGGCAAGCGTGGTTTTGCCGGCTCCAATATTTCCTTCAATTGTAACAAAATTATACTTCATAAATAAATTCCCGTGTTCGCTGCAAATATGCAGCTGCAAAATAAGTGGAAAGTTTGCACCTGCAATTAAAACTTTTTCACAGTCAGGGTATCATTACCTGCTTTCAATAACTCATTAATAGTTTTATTAAAAACAGGATGTTTAAGATTTGGTGAGAGTTGATTAAGCGGTATTAAAACAAAGTTTCTTTCCTGCAGGCGGGGGTGTGGAATATGCAGCTCTTTTGTGTGGATAATTTCTTTATTAAAAAAAAGAATATCGATATCAATAATACGAGGTGCATTCTTTTTTGTTCTTATTCTGCCCATTTTTTTTTCAATGGCAAGAATAGTTTGCATGGTTTGTGCCGCAGTAAGCATTGTTTGTACAATAATTACCTGGTTTAAAAAATCGGGTTGTTTGGTGTTGCCCCAGGCCGCAGTTGTATATAAAGAAGAGTACCGGATTGTTTTGCCAATTTGCTGCTCTATTTTTTTTACAGCCTTTAATAATTGCTGTTGGCTGTTGCCCATATTACTGCCCAGCATTAGGTAGGTTTTATTCATCATATAGCGAAAAGTCTTTTATCGGGCCAAAATGATTTTGTTTTTATAAGCTTTACTTTCTTAAAGTCAGCATGTAAAGTATTTACTAAAAAATTATATTCATCACTGATTACAGCTGAAGGTACTTTTAATATCAGGGAATGATTCTGCTTTATAAACTCGTCACCAATAAACTGAGTATAAAAAATATCTTCTTTCCAGCCCGCTTTTAATTTGCTCAATTTGATTTCGGCAGATGGCATATCTGTGGCTAATTGAATAAACAACAAGTCCAGTTCAATACTATAATCTTTAAAATTTGTATTAACCAGCATTTCCAATACAGCCAGCGAAATATGCTCTGCTGTGTACAGCATCGGAATGCCTTTGCTGTTCCACCTGGCACCGTTTAATTTTGCTCCCGTACCGGAAATATCGTTTTTATAAACGGCATTACTTATTCTGTAAACTATCATGCAAAAAGACCGTGTTGTATTCTTCCCAATTGTGTTATTGTTTTTTGAATACCTTCTATGGTAGTTAATGAATCAAAAGATAAATTACCTTCCAGCATATAAGGGTTTCGTTTTATCCAGGCATAAAATAAATCTACGTTGCCAAAAGTAGCTATCCCTTCTTTAATAACTTTTGAAATTTGCATAGCTCTTTCGGCATTAATAGGAGCAAAAACACCATTGTTTTTTGCGTAACGTTGTAAAGTACGTTCGCTAATATGTAAAAGAGAAGCCCATTCTGCCTGTGTAAATGGAGTTTTATCAGCAATTTTTTTAAATTCGGTATAAGTAAAATCTTTTAATGCTGGTATTGCTTTTACACTTTTAGTAAAATAGGTAACCTGTGGTTCTTCAACCTTATTTATTTCACCTCCTTGTTTATATTTAGCAGGGGTAGTTTTTTTTACTTTCTTTTTCATAGACCCGACTTTTGACGCACAAATATACGACATATGTCATATGCTGCAAATTTTTTTTAATCCTTTTTTACCAATAGCTTTACGCTTCTAAAACATGGTGGATGCAAAAGTATAGTCAGCTAAAGGCGTTTTTAGCAATTATAAAAGCAAGCTTCCGGTCTATCCTCAGTAACCCAAGTGCTTTGTTTTTCAGTTTGTTATTTCCAATAATATTCATCTTTATATTTGGTTCATTTGGCAGGGGCAGCGGTGTGCATTACCGTATTGCATTTTCTATTAATGCCGATACTGCAAATGAAGTTTACGATAGTATAAAAGCTAATCCACTTATTATCATTTCCTCTTTTAAAAAAGACGGGGTTACTGATACCACTGCAATGCGGAAGGCATTGGAAAAGGATAATATATCTGCAATAGTTAACATAAAAAAGTTAATGGATAGCGCCGGGAATGAAAGTTATATTGTACAGTATATTTCTACTTCAGCCAGTGGAAATGCGATTGAGCCATTGCAACAGATATTCTCAAATATTACCAATAAGATCGCTATGCAAAAGGCGGGCTTGTTAAAAATACCTTCGGTAATACCTACTGTTTATGAAGTAAGGAAATACCGGAATATAGATTTTGTTTTACCAGGTATGTTAGGCTTCTCCGTTTTATTTTCCACCTTATTTGGTATTTCATTTACCTTTTTTCAATTCAGGCAGCAATTAATTTTAAAACGGTTTTATGCCACCCCGGTTAGCCGGATAAATATCTTGTTAGGCATTGGAATAAGCCGCTTAATATTTCAACTGATCAATGTAGTAATGCTGATAGGGCTTGGTTATTTCTTTTTAAATTTTACTTTGGTAAATGGGGTTGCTACCTTTTTAGAAATGGCATTACTTACTATAATAATGTTATTGTTATTGTTAGGGGTGGGCCTTATTTTCAGCAGTATTGTAAAAACAGATACAGCAATACCCTTATGGATAAACCTGTTTGCATTTCCTCAAATGCTTTTATCGGGAACATTTTTTCCGATAGATGTTTTTCCTAAATGGCTACAGGTAATTTGCAGAGCTTTACCACTAGCACAGTTTAATGATGCCATGCGGAAAATTTCTTTTACAGGGCTTCATATATGGAACTGTTGGAAAGAACTTGGCATAATGGCAATATGGATAGTTGTTATTTATATAATTGCTATAAAAGTTTTTAAATGGGAATAAGCTTATGAAGTATGTAAAATTTTTAGTGTTAAATATTGTTGTGTTTGGAGTTTTATTTACTTTAATTTCTTTGCTGTTTCCTTCAGTAATACAAACTTCCAAAACAATTAATATTGGCGGTGGCGAAAATAAAATCCTTAGCAGATTATCTGATGTTACAAGTTGGAAAAAGTGGAATATGTTTTCTCAAACGGATTCTTTAACCAGCACCACTGTAATGGCGGACAGTACTATGGTAGTTACAAAATGGGAATACAACAGGGGTCGAAAACTGCAATGTGAAATAGCGGTATACAAATCAACCACTGATTCTATACCCGTGAGTTTTACAATTACCGAAAAATTAAAATGGTATCCATGGGAAAAATTTCGTGCCCTGGTTGCTGATAAGGCCATGAGCAATGCGATGGAATTATCGCTTGATAATTTAAAAAAGCAAATCGAGTTAGAGAAATAGAAATTAAGACGGGAAGCTGATTTTACCCATGGAAACAACCGGCATACCCTCAATGCCCGTTTGCAAATAACTACCGTTACCACAAATACATTCATTAGCCAATACTGCAAATAATACTGCTTCTTTGGCATCAGGATCAATATTTAATGCTGCTGTTGTAGAAAAACTAAAATCAGGTAAACCTTCTTTTAAATGTTGCATCAGTAAAGGATTATGCATACCACCGCCGCTGGAATATATTTGGTAATTTTTATTTTTATCAGTTGCTTTTAATACAGCGTCTATAATTGTGTCAGCTGAAAATTTATTCAGGGTTGCCATAGTATCTTCTATGCTTATGCTTGCAGTTGATGATTTTTCTTTTGCCTGTTGTAAATAATCTAAATTAAACAATTCCGGCCCGGTAGTTTTCGGGAAAGGTTTTTGAAAAAATTCATTTTCTTTCAGGGCATCTAATAAACTATGATTTAGTTTTCCTTGTAATGCAATAGCTGCATTTTCATCAAAATGTTTTCCAGTAAAATGTTTTTGTGTCAATGCATCCATCATAGTATTACCAGGTCCTGTATCGGTACTGAAAATTTCTGCACTATTCATGTTACCGGGTAAATAAGTAAAATTAGCAATGCCGCCAATGTTTAATAAAATCCTGTCTTCACCCGATTTACCAAAAATTAAATAATCACCATATACAGCAAGTGGTGCTCCTTCTCCTCCTGCTGCAATATGTTTTTGCCTGAAATCGCTGATAGTAATAATGCCTGTTGCAACAGCTAAATGGTCGCCATCGCCAATTTGTAAAGTAGCATTGCCAAACTTAGTTTGTTGATGTAAACTTTTTGGGGCATGATAAACGGTTTGACCATGGCTGGCTATCAGGTCAATTTCGTCTTTATTAATATTCCATTTTTGCAGGCAAGCATTAATTATTTCCGCATGTTGTAATGCTATCCATGGATTAAGCAAACATAACTTTTCAAAATCAATATTTTTTTTACTGAATATAGTTTTGATCTCTGTTTTAAAATCTTCATTAAAAGCAATGGTATCAAATTGTAATAAACTGATTTTTGTTTTTAACCCACTATCCGAAAAACTACATAACGCCACATCAAGCCCGTCTAAAGAGGTGCCGCTCATCAGACCTATAATTTTTTTTACAGGTTTTTTAGAAATAGCATAAAATTTTTCCAGATCAGTGTTCATAATAGTAAATATAGTTGTTGTTCCTGATTTTATTTTTAACGGAACTACTGCAACCCAAAGTTGCGTATTTATGCTGTATTTGTAAAAAAATCCTGCAATATTTTGCAGGATTCAGCATTTTGTATATCTTACAAACCTGTTTTACCACAAAAACTACCATGCTTAAGAAAGAACGCCAGGCTTTTATTCTGCATAATGTAAACTTGCACAACCGTGTTCTAAGTAGCGATTTAAGTACCGCTATAAATGTTTCTGAAGATACAATTAGAAGAGATTTGCAGGAATTGTCGGAACATAATAAACTAATAAAAGTACACGGTGGTGCCTTATCAAAATCTTTTCACAGCTCCTTTAATTCATCAAAA
>JAYVJU010000265.1:0-22285 GCA_043769035.1 Ferruginibacter sp. | reverse complement strand
AATATCTGACCAGCTAAAAAATACAATCTCCAAAATAAACATCGCAAAATAACAGGTAATAAAAAACCGTCTCATTTATTAATGAAACGGCCTCTTTTTTTTAAATACAATAACCAACTATAATGAAATTACTAACCGGGTTTTTAATACTGTCTTTAGTTTTTGTAAATGCAATTTTTGCACAACCCATAAAAAAGATTGATGGAACAAAAATTTCTGCTACCGCTTTACAAAGCAAAATAGAAAATTTAATGAAGGATGCAAATGTATCAGGTGTTTGCATTTCTGTTTTTAATAACAATAAACCGGTTTTTACCAGGGCATTGGGATGGGCAAATGTTTCAGAAAAAATTGCTATGACAGATTCATCGGTACTTTACGCTGCTTCTTTTGCTAAAGCCGTTTTTGCTTACATAGTAATGCAATTGGTACAGGAAAATAAAATTGATTTAGATAAACCATTGGTGGAATATCTTAGCCAACCACTGGTAGATTATAAAATAAAGGGTTTTAAAAGGGGTTACCACGATTTAAAAAATGATGACAGGTATAAAAAAATTACTGCAAGAATGTGCCTTAATCATACCACAGGTTTTCCTAACTGGAGATGGTTTGAAGCAGATAAAAAATTAAAAATTAAATTTGAACCGGGCAGTCGTTATAGCTATTCGGGAGAGGGAATGTATTTATTGCAATTTGTTATTGAACAAATAACGGGCAAAGATTATGAAACTATTTCGCAGCAAAGAGTTTTTAAACCTTTTGCAATGAGCAACACCAGCCAGGTATGGCAAAAACGTTTTGATAACAATATTTGCTTAGGGCATAATGAACAAGGGTTGCCCTACGAGTTAATGAAATGGAATGAAGCAAGTGCAGGCGGATCGATGAGTACAACGCTGGCAGATTATACAAGATTTTACACCGCATTAATACAAAGCAAAGGACTAAACAAAACAAGTTTTAACGAAATGACCAAAGCCCAGGTGCGTATTAAATCTAAGCAGCAATTTGGGCCCGATGCTTTAAAAGACAGCAGCTATAATGATGCTATTGATTTAAGTTATGGTTTAGGTTTTGGAATAATTAAAACACCTTACGGCAGAGGTTTTTTTAAAGAAGGCCATGATGATGGTTGGGGCCATTATTCAATTTGTTTTCCGGATAAAAAAATAGCCCTTTTTATAATGACCAATAATGATAATGGCGAAAGTATTTTTAAAGAACTTTTAGCTACTGCCATTGGCGATACTTTTACACCCTGGCAATGGGAAAACTATATTCCATATAATCAAAATAAGCAGAATTAACACCACGGTTTCTTTTTAATAGTCGGTTATCAGCAATTACAGTTTGCTGCTTACCTTTGCACCCTTATGAATGTGGCAGATAAATACGAAACCGTTATTGGCCTGGAAGTGCATGCACAGTTACTTACCAAAAGCAAATTGTTTTGCGGCGATAGTGCAGCATTTGGCGGCGAGCCCAACACTCATATTAGTCCTATAACATTAGCACATCCCGGCACTTTGCCCAAAATGAATCGTAAAGCTATAGACTATGCTGTCAAACTTGGTATTGCCCTGCATTGCGATATTGAGCAGCACAATTATTTTGCCCGTAAAAATTATTTTTACCCTGATCTGCCCAAAGGTTACCAGGTAAGTCAGCACACCACACCCATTTGTAAAAATGGTTACGTAAAAATTAAAACTGCCGATGGCGAAAAAAATATTTTACTCAACCGCATACATATGGAAGAAGATGCAGGCAAGAGTTTACATGATGTGGATGAAAATTATACCTGCATCGATTTAAACCGTGCCGGTGTGCCGTTGTTGGAAATTGTAAGCGAACCTAACCTGCACAGCAGCGACGAAGCTTTTGCTTATGTTACAGAATTGAGGCGGCTTGTCCGCTGGCTGGAGATTTGTGATGGTAATATGGAAGAAGGCAGTATGCGTTGCGATGCCAATATTTCTATCCGCTTAAATGGCGAAACAAAACTGGGCACAAGGGTTGAAGTAAAAAACCTGAACAGCATCCGCAATGTAAAAAGAGCTATAGATATTGAAGTGGCCCGTTTAATTGAAATTACAGAAAGCGGCAATAAAATAATACAGGAAACCAGGAGTTTTGATGCAGATAGTAACATCACGTTTTCTTTACGCAGTAAAGAAGATGCAGACGATTACCGTTATTTTGCCGAGCCCGACCTGACCCCGTTTAATATTACCGATGAATTTTTGCAACAGGTAAAAGACTCTATTCCTGAACTTCCGGAAGCATTGGAAAATAAATACCAGGAATTGTTAAAATTACCGGCTTACGATGCTGCTGTAATCTGCAGCGATAAAGAAACCGTATATTATTTTGAAGCCATTATAAAACATACTACTAATTATAAAGCTGCGGCAAACTGGCTGCTGGGGCCTGTTAAAAATTTTTTAAACGATAACCAGCTCGAGATAAAAGATTTTACTTTACCTGCTGAAAAAATTGCCGCTTTAATTAAACTGGTTGATGAAGGCAAGGTAAATTTCAGTAACGCATCTACAAAAATATTGGGTGCATTAATTGCTGATGCTGAAAAAGAGCCTTTACAAATTGCTACTGCATTAAACCTGCTGCAGGAAAGTGATTCGGGTTCCGTGGAAGTATGGGTAGATGAAGCCATTGCAAAAATGCCCGACAAAGTAAAAGAATATAAAAGCGGCAAAAAAGGTTTGATAGGTTTATTTGCCGGCGAAGTAAAAAAATTAAGCAAGGGTAAAGCCGATATGCAATTGGTAAATAAACTCCTGGCAGAAAAATTAAATTAACACACAGTTTACAGCTGTAAAAAAACAATAATGAAAAAAATAGTAGCAATTGTACTGCTTTCCATTGTAATAGTTTCCTGTAATAACAGCGACAGCAAAGGAAAATTTACCGTAAACGGTCAATTAAAAAATACGCCTGATCAAAAAGTATTTTTAGAAGAATTATATTTTAACCAGAAAGATCCTGAAGTAATTGACACTGCCGAAATTAAAAACGGCAAGTTTGTATTAAATGGTATTGCTGCCGAAGAAGGCATTTACAGGATACGCCTGGAAAAACTAAACCGTGGTTTTCTTTTTATAAATGATAACAGCAGCATTGATTTTACGGCCGACTTAAATGATGTGAGTTTAAAAGGGCCTTCGTTTGCATCTGCGGCAAACAGCTCTTTAAAAAACTTCATCAGCATTAACGACAGCCTGATGAAACAAATTCAGGATGCTGCAGCCACCTTAAACCAATTACAGCAAAGTGGTGCAAAACAAACCGACAGCATTGTTGTGGCAACAGAAACAAATTTTAATAATGCTAAAGAAGCCATGACAAAATTTTGCTTTCAATATGCTGATACCGTTAAAAGCCCTGCCCTTGCATTATTCACCACCACTGCAGCACCTGTAGAGATAGAAAAATTTCAGGCTCCGCTGCAAAAATTAGCACAACGTTTCTCTACCCATAGCGGTATTGTGGCTGTAAATAATTTTGTAAAGCAACAGGTAATTGCAAAACAACAACCCCAGCAACAAGCTGCACCACAGGGTAAGATTCCAATTGGAAGCATGGCTCCGGATATTACCATGAATGATGTGAATGATAAACCATTTTCGTTAAGCCAGTTAAAAGGTAAATATGTGCTGGTAGATTTTTGGGCAAGCTGGTGTGGCCCCTGCCGCGGCGAAAACCCCAATGTAGTTGCTGCATACAATCAATTTAAAGATAAAAATTTTACAGTGCTGGGTGTTTCATTAGATAAGGATAAAGCAGCATGGTTAAAAGCCATTAAAGATGATCGTTTAACCTGGCCGCATATCAGCGATTTAAAATACTGGAGCAGTGCCGCTGTTCCACTCTACGGTTTAGATGGTATCCCTTACAATGTTTTGGTTGACCCACAGGGAAAAATTATAGCCCACAGTTTACGAGGCCAGGATTTGATGATTAAACTGAGTGAAGTGTTGAAATAGATGGAGAGTGATAAAAGGATAAGATTTTTGAAACCACTTTATTAAAATTTTTATAAATAAAAAGGCTGCTTTATGATAAAGTAGCCTTTTTATTTATGTTTTAAAACTTTTAATTAACGTTGATCTATTACTAAACCTAACTGGCTATAGTTTACAGATGCCTTTATAGTTCCTGAGTTATTTAAAGTAAATCCAACAAACTTACTCTCACCAGCTGTAGCTGCTTTTGCTAAAATTGGCAGGTCTAAGTAGCCGAATGAACTATTTTTAGGAATGGTTAATGTTCCACTCAGGGCAGTAAAATCAGTACCTGCAGCTGCAAGGGTCACATTAAGTGTTGCTGCTGCTGCTGCTGGAGTTTGCCCGGTGATCGTAGCAGGCATTGCAAAAGTAGTTACCGGTAAAGTGGTAAATAAATCATATCCTACTGTTTCGTCTTTGGCTGATTGTGGACCAACCAGGTTTACCCTTAACCTGATAGTTTGAGTATACCTGCGTAATGTAGAATCTGTAGTATTGGCTACTCTGCCATACCCGGGATTACGACCCAGTATTGGATATGTTAAACCTGCAGCATTTGCGTTTAAGGCCGTAGCATCAAATTCAGCTACAGATGCAGAAACAATAACAGGATCATTTTTAATACAACCTGTAAAAAAGAATAGTGATAATATAGCAGCTGTTATAATATATTTTTTCATGTTTATTTTTTTATTTTAATAACCAAGGTTTTGTTTAAGATTTGGATTACCATCTACATCGCCCTGTAAAATTGGAGCCAGTATCCTGGTATCTGTAAAAGCAACAGTGTTGTAATGAGGCGCTTTAACCAGGTCTTTTCCAAGGCGTTTAAGATCAAAAAATCTTTGTCCTTCAAAAGCAAGCTCTATACGGCGCTGGCGAAGTATCTCATCTAACAGTGCTGGTTGTGCAGCAGCATTATCCACTGTTTCCTGTGCAGACCCTGTATAGTCTGTGTACCTTCTTGATTTTATAACTTTTAAATCGGCCAATGCATTGGTAAGGTTTAATACTGATGAGCCCGCAGTTGCCTGCGCTTCTGCTCTTATCAGGTAAACTTCAGCAATTCTTATAACGGGTACATTATCTAAATTGATAGCACCATTCCTTCCAAGAAATTTTGTACACTCTACTTTTGCATTACCTCTTCCCGAAGTTCCGGGTTCGTAAACTAAATTACGTACATCTGTACTTCTTGTTGCAATGGAAGCTGGTAAAGCAAAGTTTGCTGTTGTCATGCCTCCGGTTAAAGTAATACCAAGCTCTGTCAATAAGGTTAAGGAGGGTACCAAATCGCCAAATCCTCCAGTAACAGTTGTATTACCGGCCGTAACTAAAGTTGAAAATGAGGTTTGTAAAGATTCGTTAACACCAATATTTTCTGCAGCAGTGGCAAAACGTATTTGAAAAAGAGCCTCGGGCTGGTGTTCTACACGCCATCCTGCCACATAGCTTGCAGTTGTTGTAAGCCGGCTACCTACTAATGTAATGCATGAATCTGACCAGCGTTTAGCTTCGCTGTAATTTTTTCTATATAAGTTTACCCTTGCTAACATAGCTTGTGCAGCAGCTTTACTTGCCACACTTGTTGCCACACCTGTTGCAGTATTAAGCAATCTTGTATTAGCTATTGTAAAATCAGCTACAATCTGTGTGTAAACATCATCAATTGGTGGGCGTGCAGGTAAAAATGTAAGCGCAAAATCGGCAGTTTGAATACCTTTTGTAATGACCGGTACACCACCTCTGTCCTGGGCTGTTACCACAGCTCCAGGTATGTAGGCATAAGCTTTCATCATTTCAAAGTAATAAAGTGCACGAAGAAAGTAAAGCTGCCCCTGCCATCTGTCTGATTCAACTGCTGTAACACCTCCCAGTTGAGGTATAGCTTCTAATGTAAGGTTAATCTGATTGATATTACCATAACCACTTGTCCAGATGGTGGTGGTAAAAGTAGCACCTTGATTATTTTGTACTTCTGGTAAAAGTCTGCCAGATTTGTTTGTAGCAAAGCCATTGTCCCCAAGTGCTTCAGAAACTGCTATTAAATCACGGCCATAAAGCCTTGCACTTTTAAAACCGGCATAAATTGCCGTTATAGAAGCTTCAATAGCGTCTTTAGAATTAAGTGCGGTAGCGGCATCAATTGATTGCCTCGGCGCAATTTCTAATTGTTTTTTACAACTTACAACTGTTACTGTAAAAAGGCAAAAGGTAAAAATTTTAAAAATATGTTTATTCATTATAATAAATTTAAGATGATAATTTTATTAAAAGCCCACCTGTACTCCCACTGTTACATTTCTTGTTTGCGGTATAATTCCTGTTGACACGCCAACAAATTCCACATCATAACTAAACCAGTCGCTGTAAGTCCAAAGGTTGGTACCCTGTACATAAAATCTTGCACTGCTTAATTTAAATCTTGAAATAGCCTCTGCTGGTAAATTATAAGCCAACTCTAAATTCCTTAACCGTATATAGTCCGCTTTAAAAAAAGTACGGGTACCAGTTGCCGAACCAGAGCTTTTTGCTTCTGTTGCTAAATTCATCCTTGGCACAGATGTAAGCTGGCCAGGTGTTGTCCACCTGTTCTGATAGATGTCTGTAAGAAAATTAATACGACCAGATGATTCACGTAAAAAATTTACCTGACCATCTGTTGTATATCTGCCATATTCATAGTTAAACAGCACATTTAAAGAAAGTCCTTTATACGTAAAGGTGTTAGACAAACCTCCGTAATATGGTGCTAACGCAGTTGGGCCTATAACTACCCTGTCTCTTGGTTGTACTAAATAAGTAAGGTTACCAAAAGTGTCTAACCACATTGCTCTTCCAGTTGCAGGATTTACACCAGCATATTTTTGTGTAAATGCCACACCAGCAGGTTCTCCTACCCTAATATTTACATTGCCCGGTAGAACTTGATTTCCGCCATATAAGGCTTTTACTTTTTGGGCATTGAAGGCAAAATTAAAATTTGCATTCCAGTTGAAACCTCCGTTATTATTTGCCTGTATTATGTCACCTTTTAATTCCAATTCAATCCCTTTATTTTCAACCTTACCTATATTATAAGCAATAGATGTAAAACCCGTGGTAGATTGAAGTGGTAGGTTTATCAATACATCTTTGGTCTGCTTATTATAAACTTCCAATGTTACATTGGCTCTGCCGTCAAACAATCCCAGATCAAGCCCTACATTGGAGAGGGTTGTAGTTTCCCATTTTAAATTAGGGTTGGCCAATTGTGTGTAGGCAATACCTGCACCGCCGTTATAAATACCGCCACCACCAAATAAACCTAATGCATCAAAATTTCCAATCTGGTCGTTACCAGTTGATCCATAACTCAATCTTAATCTTAATGCAGAAATTGTTTTAGAGTTTACTAAAAAATTCTCTCTGTCAATATTCCATGCCCCCTTTACGCCATAAAATACCCCGTATTGATTGCCGCTACCAAATCTTGAAGAACCATCATAACGGCCAACAAGTCCAATGATATATTTACTGTCATAGTTATAGTTCAAATCCCCAAACACTGCATTTCTTCTGAACCCGGTAAAAAATTCGCCAATAGATGCCGGCGTTGCTGCATTCTGTAAAGAAGTGAACTGATAAGTAGGAAAGCCCTGCCCATTCGCAGTAATAGATGCATTATTTTCCTGGCGGTATTCATAACCCACTCTTGAATCAATTTTATGTCTGTCCCCAATTGTTTTATTAAAATTTAAAGTTCCATAACTGTTAACATTGGTATTCCAGTTACTTTGTACCGTTACGTTTCCTTTAAAGTTAAAGCCATCGGCTGTTCTTGCATCACGTACGTTTTTACCTTGTACAAGACGGTAATCAAGTCCGGCAAATGCTTTAAAAGTTAACCAGTTGTTTATTTTGTAATCAATACTAAAATTACCTACAAGCTGGTTAGTTCTGTTAAAACCTGTATTATAATCATTTACCTGAACAATGTTTTGATTTAAAGTACCACCTAAGTTTGCAATAGTAGCTCCCGGCACACCATAATAAGTACCATCGGGGTTATAAATTGGAAAAGCAGGAATAATACCTGCGGCTGAAAAGGCAGGATTACCTAAAAAAGATCCCGATACAGCAAAAGGGGCTTTTTGATTAAATGTACTCAGGCTTAAAGATGTACCAATAGTTAATTTATCGGTAGCCTTGTTAGTTATATCAGCTCTTAAACCGGATCTGCTAAAATCTGCTTTTGTAATTGTGGTACTTTGGTTTGTAATATTTGCCGACAACCTGAAAGTTGTTTTATCGTTACCACCGCTTGCGCTTAATTCATAATTTTTAATATTACCGGTTCTGAATACAGCACCCTGCCAATCGTAGGTAGGCAATGAGGCTGCGGCAGAATCAGCCTGTGCATCGGTAAAAGCTGCAGCACCAGCTACCCTTAACTCAGTTAAAACTGTACGTTTTGAAGAAAGGGTATTGATTGGTAATGCAGATGAATTAGAAGTGGCTTCTAACCTTAATTGATAATATTGCTGGGTATTTGTTGTTTCTAATTTTTTTAATACGTTGGTTTGACCATAATAAGTATTAAATGCAAATTTAGTTTTACCCGGTCTGCCTTTTTTAGTTGTAATAATAACAACACCATTTGCCGCATTTGATCCATAAATAGCTGCCGATGCTGCATCTTTTATAACATCTAATGATTGAATATCATCAGGATTTAAAAATGCTAAGGGGTTAGTTTCAGTAAAGTTACCATCGGATCTGGTATTTAGCTGAATACCATCTACTATGTACAACGGACTGTTACCGGCATTAAGAGAGCCTGCACCCCTTATTCTTACATTAATAGCTCCGCCTGGTATGCCGTTATTAGCTTGTACTAATACTCCTGCAGCCTGCCCCTGCAGGCCTTTGTCAACCGACACATTTGGCTTATTTTCTAATTGAGCGGCAGAAACTGTTGTAATCGCCCCCGCCTCATCTCTTCTTTTACGGCTTTGACCATACCCGGTAACAACTACCTCTTGTAAGTTACCCCCTTTAGATTTTAATGAAACATTTACAACGTTTCCTGTAATAGGAACTTCCTGCGTTACCATATCTACTGACGAAACTATCAGTGATTTTGCAGTTGAAGGAACAGTTATTGAATAAATACCCAATGCATTGGAAGCCGTTCCTGTAGTACTCCCTTTTACTGTTACTGATGCATTTACCACGGGGTTTCCTTTACTATCTATAATAGTACCGGTCACCGTGCGGTTTTGTGAACTGGCAGAAAAGGCAAAAAATGCCAATGCCAGAATACTTAGAAGCGTTTTTCTCATTTGCGTATTTAGTTTAATGTTAAAACAAAGATAATCCCAAACATTTCAATTTGTTAAAAAAATGACATTTTTATTACGGCTTTAGCTGCTTTACCTAACAGTTTTTCCGCTTTTAATAAGTATTTTTCTCTTATTACTAAATTCTATAATTAAGCTGACTTATTTTTCTCTTTGGCAGGTGAAATAATCAACAACAGCACCGGTAATAAAATAAGGTTCGTTAATGTGGCAACAAATAAGGTAACAGAAGTTAGCCAGCCTAAAGCGATGGTGCCGCCAAAACCACTAAAACAAAAAATAACAAAGCCTGCTATTAAAACCAGCGATGTATATACAATGCTTAAACCCGTGCTTTTTATTGTGGCACTTACCGTTGCATTTACATCGTTATTATAAACCGGCAATTCCTGTTTATAATTTACCAAAAACCTGATGGTAATATCTATTGCAATACCCAATGCCACACTAAAAACCAATACTGTACTTGGTTTTAGCGGCACACCGGCCCAGCCCATTACGCCGGCTGTAATTACCAGCGGTATTAAATTAGGGATTAAAGAGCAGGCCAATATGCGTACCGATTTAAACAGGTATAGCATACATAATGCAATTAATAAAAAGGCCCAGAAAATACTTTCTTTTAACCCATTAACTATAAAGCGGCTGCCTTCTAAAAAAGTTGAACTTGTGCCGGTTACTGTTATTTTATACACGGTTTTGGTGGTATCTTTTATATCAATACTGTCAATACCGTTTAATATTTTGTTGGCATTCAGCTTTATTGAATCAACAATTGGCAGCAGCGCCTGTGTACCTACATCGGCCATGCTCATGCTGATGCGTAAATATTGTTCGGTACTGTCGATAAAAGAACCCACCAGTTTTAATGTTGCCGAATCTGCCGCCGTCATTTCGTTATTTTCTTTACGGCTGTTTATTACACGAAGCTTATCGTGCAAATCTTTTAAAGGGTTGCCAAATGCAGGTAATGTATACGTTGAATCTCCGCCACCTTCGCTAATGGCCTGGTAGCTGAATTTAATACCGTCAATAACCGATAAGGGTTTGGCTATATTATTTTGTTTGGCTAAAAATGAATCCTGAAAAAAAGCAATTTTATTAATATCAGTTGTGGCTTTTAAAATGCCTTTGGGCTTCTTTGTGTCTAACATTATTTCTAACGGCATTACCCCCTTAAAATTCTGTTCAAAAAATTTAAGATCGGTATAAATTTTATCAGTTTTTGGTAAGTCATCAACAATAAAAGCTACACTTTTCAATTTAAAAATGCCAACAATTGAAAAAACCAGGACGATTGTTGTAACTATATAAACTGTTTTTTTATGGTGTACCACCCAGCTTTCTATTTGTAATAAAAAAGAAGTGAGCCAGCGGTTATTTAAATATTTTGTTTGCGAAGTTTTAGGCGATGGCAAATAACTTAATACCGATGGCAGCAAAATAAAAGAGATAAAAAATATCACCATTATGCTTATACCGGCTACCACACCAAACTCTTTTAAAATAGGGCTTTTAGTTAATGCAAAAACTGCAAAGCCAATGGCAGCAGTAATGTTACAAAACAGGGTAACCACTCCCATCTTGCTTACCATTTCTACCAGCGACTTATGCTTATCGCCGTTTTGTAAATAAGCAGTATGATATTTATTGATAAAATAAATACAGTTGGGTACGCCAATAACCACAACTAATGGCGCTATTAATGCTGTAAGGATACTTATTTTGTAACCACACAATTGCAAAACGCCTAGGCTCCATACCACCCCAAAAAGTACCACCAGCAGCGAAAGCAGTGTGGTGCTTAAAGAACGGAAGAACAGGAATAATATTAATGCGCTTAAAACCAGTGAGCCTATTAAAAAGAAACGCATTTCTTTTTGCAGCCGGTCTCCAACAACCGTACGGATTAAAGGCAAACCGCTTAAATGAGTTTCCAGTTTTGTATTGGTATCAAAGTTTTTTATAGCTGCAGTAATATCAGCAATAATTTTTGAACGTTTTACTGAATTAAGCGCTTCCCTGTTTATCCGTACGGCCATTAAATACGTATTTGCTTCCGGATTATACAATTTGGATTTATAAAAAGAAAGATTTTGAAAAACAGTTTTAGCGCTATCTAATACTACCTGGCTATTTAATGAATCAGAAAATATTTTTACAGGCACCAGTTTTTCTGTAATTGTATCTTTTTGAAGGCCTATAGCTGCAGGAATACTCAGTACATCTTCAACATATTCCACATTTCGTATTTGCTTATGCAGTTTGCTGTATTCTTTAAAAAAGGCAAGGCTGAAAAAATTATTGGTTTGTATGCCTGCTACAAGTGTATTACCATCATCACCAAATTTTTGCTGAAAGGATTTATACTCCTGGTACTTGGGGTTGTCTGTCGGTATGGCTCTTGCAAATTCGTAACCCAGTTTTACCTTACTGGCATAAAACCCCATTACCCCTGTGGTAACAAATAAAATAATTAAAAGTACCAGGCGGTTTTTTATTACATAAGTTCCTAAACATTGCCACATAATCAATAAATAATTAATTGATAAAGAATAATTGTGCAAAGAAAACCAATTTGAACGTAATTGAAGGGCTTAGCTGAGCCAATGTTCGCTATTTTTGAAAAGTGATAGCCGTTATCAGAGTATAAAACTCCCCTTTAGGGGTTGGGGGCATTATGACACACAAAACAAAAGGCATAGTATTACGCACCATAAAATATGGCGAAACCAGCCTGGTAGTTACCATTTTTACCGAACTGTTTGGTGTGCAAACCTATATGGTTAACGGGGTGCGTACAACAAAAAAGGCCGCAGCAAAAGCTAATTATTTTCAACCGGCGGCTATACTGGATATGGTGGTGTATCACAGCGAAAACAAACCTATGCACCGCATTAAAGAATTTAGCTGGGCCTGTTTATACAATACGGTACTTACCGATGTAATTAAAAACAGTATTGCAGCTTATATGGTGGAATTGCTGCAAAAATCTTTAAAGCAACCCGAAGCCAATACCGACCTTTTTCATTTTTGCGAAGATGCTTTACTACAGCTGGATAAAAGCAATAAAAAAGTAGCCGCTAATTTTCCCGTATTCTTCGCTTTGCACCTTGCTTATTTTTTAGGTTTTAGAATAACAGATAATTATGATACAATAAATAATATCCTGGATTTACAGGAAGGCGGTTTTACAGACCATCAACCTTTGCACCCGCATTTTATAATTGGCGAAGCTGCTGCTTTAACGTCGCAGCTGCTTAAAGTAATGCAGCCTTACGAACTGGAAGATTTTAAACTAAATCATGCTATACGCCGGCAGTTATTATTAAGTTACCAGGATTATTATGCCCTGCATATTGCTGAGTTTGGACAAATGAAAACACTACTGATATTGCATGAAGTACTTTAATTACAGTATTCTTTTTGAAGATGAATTTTCTGTTAACCGGCAATCATTTACATTTTCTATCAACACCACTCCCGGGCATTTTCCTTTTTCAAAACTACCCAGGGTGTTATCCATTTGCAAAGCTCTTGCACCATTAACAGTAGCCCATTGTAAAATGGTTTCTAATTGCAGTTGAGAAAAGTTTTTCTGTAATGTTTTTATTTCTTCCAGTATATTAAGTTGGTGATTGGAAGCAAGGCTGTCGGTACCCAAAACAATATTGCAATTGTTTTCCGTCAGCATATTTATATCGGGTAGTGTATTACTTATATATAAATTAGCATTAGGGCAAAGGCAAAAGTTTGTTGTTTGTTGTTTGTTCTTTGTTGTTCGTTTTACGAATTCAATATCTGCTGCAGTAGTGGTTACATTATGTACAAGAATAATCGATTGATCATTGTTTAAGTACGGCAACCAGCTTTGTAAACTGCTTTTACTTGTTGGGTTAAAAAATGAAATGTCAATTCCCAATTTTGAATACAGGTTTAAAAAATCACCGGCTCGGTTTTTAAAAAATTCATCTTCGGCCTCTGTTTCCTGGTTATGAATGGTGAGGAGATTGTTTTCAGGCAGATTATCTATCAGCTTAAATAATTCTGGCGAAACTGAATATGGTGCATGTGGCGAAAGCGTTGATCGTTGATCGTTCATCGTTGGCCTGTATTGTTCCAAAACAGCACTTGCTTTATCAAATCTGTTTTGTGCCGATGCAGGTACAAAACCTGCTACTTCAATAAAATTATGGTAGCATAACCTTTTTTTTGCTTTTTGCCCGATGGTAATTGCAGTATTACAAATATCTCCCACAGCTACAATACCGGTTTGCAGCATTTCCTGTTCAGCAGCTTCAATTGCTTTTATAATATCTTCTGTTGCAAAATGCCTTTGGGTAATAATTTTAAAAACAAACTCCACTAAGCCTGTATGTTCAGGAATAACACCTTTTAAATGCGATAGCTCCAGGTGGCAATGAGCATTAATAAACCCTGGGCAAAGTATGCCGTTAAATTGTGCTACATCTTCGCCTGCATCTGTAAGGGAAACAATATCGACAAACACACCGTTTTTATCTGTAATTAAAACATTACCGGCCGGCAACATGCTATACCCGGTAAAAATATTATCTGCTGTAAATTTTCTGTGCAAGTTGATTGATTGATAAATTGTAAATTTGCCGCCCAGCTGCTTATCTGAACAAAACATAATTAAAGTTCAGCAAAGTTATGTGGTTGAAGAGTGCGACGCCAATGAAGTTTGGTTTTGTACAATGTTGGTAACAAAATTTTATAATAAAACACAATAATTCCCCTTTAGGGGACAGGGGTATGCTAGATAAACTGGATGCTATAAAAGGAAAATTCGACAATTTAGGCGTATCACTTACCAACCCGGAGATTGTAAGTGACAATAAAAAATTTGCTGCCATAAGTAAGGAATACCGTAGCCTTGAAAAAATTGTAAAGGGCAGAAACGAATATGTAAAAGTATTGGAGGATATTGAATTTAATAAAGAGGTATTAAACAGTGATGATGCCGAAATGAGGGATTTGGCTAAACAAGAACTGCCTGCACTTGAAGAGAAAAAAACACAACTGGAAGCACAATTACGCCAGATGTTAATACCTAAAGACCCGTACGACGAAAAGAATGCCATATTGGAAATTCGTGCCGGTACCGGTGGCGATGAGGCCAGCCTTTTTGCAGGAGATTTATTACGTATGTATTTAAAATATTGCGAAAAAAAGGGCTGGAAAACAACTTTGCTTAGCGAAAGTGAAGGTACTGTTGGCGGATATAAAGAGGTGCAGGTAGAAGTGATGGGTGATGATGTGTATGGTACATTAAAATTTGAAAGTGGGGTACACCGGGTGCAACGGGTGCCCAATACAGAAAGCCAGGGCCGTGTACATACCAGTGCAGTAACAGTGGCCATAATGCCAGAGGCAGAAGAAGTAGATTTTGAATTGAAAGAAAGTGATGTAAAAATGGAAACTGCACGAAGTGGTGGTGCCGGCGGACAAAATGTAAACAAAGTAGAAACCAAAGTTTTTTTAACTCATAAGCCAACGGGTATTGTTGTAATGTGCCAAACTGACCGTAGCCAGCTGGGCAATAAACTAAAAGCGATGGAAATGCTGCGTACAAGATTGTATGATGAAGAAGTGAGAAAAGCGGAAGAAGCCATTTCGCACTTGCGCAAAAGCCTGGTGAGTACCGGTGACAGGAGTGCTAAAATACGTACTTATAATTTTCCGCAGGGCCGTGTAACCGACCACCGCATTGGTTTTACAGTTTATAATTTAGATGCAGTATTAAATGGCGAGGTGCAGGAGTTTATTGATGCCCTGCAATTTGCAGAAAATGCAGAAAAACTAACCACACAGAATTAATAATTTCACTTGCAACTATTTAATAATTTCTGCTATCTTCATCTTGAAAAAATTTTGACTTAACTATTAAACCTAAAAAAATGTTAGACAATTTATTTGACTTAGTTAAAGGCCTTGCCGGTGATGCAGTTATAAAAAACCAGGAAGTACCTAACGAACAAAACGAAGCTGTAATTGCCGAAGCTACAAATACTGTGGCGGGTGGTTTACAAAATATGGTTGCTGGTGGTGGGCTGCAAAGTATTTTATCTTTATTTGGTGGCGGTGGCCAGCAAAAAGGGAGTTTAATGAGCAACCCGATTGTATCAATGATGATTGGGCATTTTGCAAATAAATTAATGAACAAATACAAATTAGGCAGCTCACAGGCAAGTGGTGTAGCGGCTAATCTTATACCAAGTGTAATTAGTAATTTAATAAGTAAAACAAACGACCCAAGCGATAATGGTTTTAGCTTAGATAGTTTATTAAATTCATTAACTGGCGGTAAAAGTACCGAGGTAGCACAACAACAGCAGGCAGCTGGCGATAATACCTTCAGCTTTCAAAATTTAATAAGCCAGTTTTCAGGCGGAGGCCAGCAAGGTGGTGGTGGCTTAATGGATATTGTAAGCCAGATTGCAGGCGGCGCACAAAACCAGCAAAAACAACAAGGTGGTGGTGGGTTATTTGATATGATTAAAGGCTTTATTAAGTAAGAAAGATTAAGATATTGTTAAAGCGTCCCTTTTAAGGACGCTTTTTTAATTTAAATTAAACCTAATAGATAACTTTACATCGTAGATATACTAATGGCAATGTGACACAGAACTTTTAACTTGCTGTAGTAAAAATAAACAGTTCTTTTTTTCGTTATCAGGCAGATGTGGTTATGGAAGTTATGGTTATTAAGTAATCCTTAACAGTAACGTTGAAACCTTTGGCATCTGATTTGCGTATATAAGAATAGAACACACAACAATTAATTTTTAAAATTTTCTCATAAGCAGTTAGTTTTGGTAAACGGCCCCGATTTCTATCGGGGCTTCTCTTTTTATACAATGTTTTATAAAAATCATAAACTCAATTACCTTTGCCATCCAAATTATACTATTGGCTACAGAAAACTCAGACAGGAAGAATTTTTTTAAGCGGCTTCGCAAAGGATCCGAGGCTGAAGCAGAACCAACCGAGATGACCTTTATGGATCATCTGGAAGCATTGCGCTGGCATATTATGCGTTCGGTAATTGTATGGCTTGCCGCTGCAATTGCCATTTTTGTTTTTATAGATTGGGTTTTTGATTATATCATTACGGCACCAAGCAGAGAAGATTTTGTTACTTATGGTGCCTTATGCAGGTTTGGGCATTGGCTGGGCGTAGGTGATGGTTTATGTATGCCCCCTGTAAAAATTGATTATCAGATTAATGTAGTTAATGGCACATTTACATCTGCACTAAGCATTGCCATGGTTGGCGCTGTTATCGTTGCCTTCCCTTACATTTTTTATGAGTTATGGCGTTTTATTAAGCCTGCACTTTCTGCCAAAGAAAAAAAATATGCAAGAGGCAGTATATTCTGGGTATCGCTCTGTTTTTTTATAGGTGCAGCATTTGGTTATTATTTACTTGCTCCTTTTACATTTAATTTTTTAGCCTCATTTACTTTAGGTAAGTCTGGCGCAATTTTATACAGGCCCACTATTAATGACTATATCGACAGCCTTACCAATTTAATTCTGGGCTGTGGTATTGCTTTTGAATTGCCAATCCTGGCATTTGTTTTGGCCAAAATAGGGCTTATTACCTCTGCCTTCTTAAAAAAATACAGCAAATATGCTTTTGTAATTATTTTGCTGGTGGCGGCTATTATTACACCTTCTCCTGATATTACCAGCCAGATAATTGTGGCACTACCATTATTATTTCTTTACTGGATAAGTATTTTGCTTGTAGCAAGAGTTGACAGGCAAAAAGCCAAGGAAGAAAAAGAGTGGAGCTAAGGTATAATGGATAATTTTTTAATTAATAATGAATAAAGAAGCATTAGTAAAGAATATTCTTTTTTACTGTTTCCAAATTATTTATGTGTTAAATTTGCTAAGGCATTATTCATTATTTCATTATCAATTATCCATTAAAATTATGTCTCCCTTTAATTTAAAACTACCCGTTGCCATAGGATGTGATCATGCAGGGTTTGATTGCAAAGAAGACCTGATTTCTTTTTTAGAAGGTGAAGGTGTTGTGTTTAAAGATTATGGCACTTACAATAAAGATTCTGTTGACTATCCCGATTTTGCTCATCCTGTAGCAAGCGCTGTTGAAAAAGGTGAAGCCGCTGTTGGTATTTTATTATGTGGCAGCGCAAACGGCGTTGCAATAACTGCCAATAAACACCAGGGTATAAGAGCTGCTATTTGCTGGGGAGAAGAATTGGCAGAACTGGCCCGTAAACATAATGATGCCAATATTATTTGTATTCCTGCCCGTTTTGTACGTGATGGTGATGCAGAAAAAATGCTGGATACTTTTATGAATACTGCATTTGAAGGCGGCCGCCATGGTAACCGGGTTGATAAGATTGCCTGCTGATTACCACTCATAAAATAATCTGATTACAGCAGTAAAGGATTAGTTATTTTGCTGCAACATATTACTGCGGAAGTTTAAAAACTTCCGCAGTTTTTTAAATACTATAAAAGTTTTTTAATGAGAAAATTATTGATTGTACCAGGATTACTAATTTATTCCTGTATTGCTTTTGCACAAACCGATAATGCCGCAAAATATGCGTCGGGCATTACCAAAGAAAATTTAAAAAAACACCTGACCATTATAGCCAGCGATGAAATGGAAGGCAGGGAAACCGGTACAGCCGGGGAACGTAAAGCTGCTGCTTATATCGAATCGCAGTTTAAAACTATGGGTTTAAAATCTGCTACAGCATTAAATGGGTATCAGCAATATTATCCGCTGTACCAGGATAGTTTGGTAAGCACAACATTAAAAGCCGGGGGCAGCGTTGCTGTATTTGGTAAAGATTTTATCAGCCCGATGAATACTAATGAAACCGGAAAGTTTAAAGGTAAAAAAATAGTTTTTGTTGGTTATGGTATTGATGATAAAGCTTACAGCGATTATACCAATTTGAATGTGAAAGGAAAAGTGGTGGTTTTCTTTTTAGGCGAACCAAAAGCAGATGGCAAGTTTATTATCAACGGTACTACCCGTGGAAGCGAATGGACCTTCCCCGGTATCAGTAAAAAACTTATTACTGCTGCTGCTAAAGGTGCTATTGGTGCATTAATTATAAATCCGCAGCAGGAAACTTTTAATGAGTTTACGGTTAACAATGGTAAAAAAACAGGTGTATATTTTCCAAGAGCTGCTGCCGGAAAGATGGTGAATTATGCATTACTTTGTCATGCTTTTGCAAAATCAATAATAGGCAACAGTTTTAATTTTGATTCGGTGCTTGCTGCTGCTAAAAAAAGCGAAATACTTAAAATTTCTTCTTTCGAAAAAAAGTATGCACTCAATTTTACTTTTAATAAGTACCGCAACATCATTAATGCAAGTAATGTAGTGGGTATTGTAGAAGGGACCGATAAAAAAGATGAGTACGTTTTTTTAACCGGCCATTTCGATCATTTAGGTAAACGTGATGGAAAAATTTATTACGGTGCCGATGATGATGGTAGCGGAACCTGTGCCGTAATTCAAATGGCAGAAGCTTTTGCAAAGGCTGCTGCAGAAGGGCATGGCCCGAGAAGAACAATGGTATTTATGACAGTAAGCGGCGAAGAAAAAGGGCTATGGGGAAGTGAATATTACAGCGATCATCCGATTTTTCCATTGGAGAAAACCAGTGTTGATTTAAATACCGATATGGTGGGAAGAATTGACACCGACCGCAAAACCGATGACAGCATGAATTATGTTTATGTAATTGGCCACGATAAATTAAGTAGTGAATTACCCATTATAAATGAAGGTGTAAATAATAAATATACCCAGCTGGTATTAGATTATAAATTTGACGACCCTAATGACCGTAACAGGATTTATTTCCGTAGTGATCATTACAATTTTGCCCGTAAAGGCGTTCCCATTTTATTCTTTTACGATGGTATGCTTAAGGCAGACTATCATAAAACTACCGATACCGTTGATAAAATTAACTGGGAGCTGTATGAAAAAAGAGTGCGGATGATCTTTCATACGGCATGGGAAATGGCCAACAGGGACGAAATGCTGAAAAGGGATACACCGTTGAATATGGGAACGAGGTAACAGCCCCTCCGCCCCTAAAGGGGAACCTGGTCTCTACAATATTAAAAAGTCTTCTGAAAATCAGAAGGCTTTTCTTTTGCAATAAGAAAAACTGCTTGCAATATTATTCTCTAAGTTCTCCCTTCATTGGGTGGAGGGAACATTTTTACCACCCCAATACCCACGCAAAAATCAGCGGGGCAACAATGGTAGCATCACTCTCTACAATAAACTTAGGTGTATTAATATCTAACTTACCCCAGGTAATTTTTTCGTTGGGCACAGCACCGGAGTAAGAACCGTAGGAAGTTGTAGAGTCAGAAATCTGGCAGAAATAACTCCAGAAAGGAACATCATGCCATTCCAGGTCCTGGTACATCATGGGCACTACGCATATTGGAAAATCGCCGGCAATACCACCACCGATCTGAAAGAAGCCAACTCCTTTTCCGGCACTATTATTCCTGTACCAATCGGCCAGCCACACCATATATTCAATACCACTTTTCATTGTATTGGCTTTCATTTCGTTTTTAATAATGTAGGATGCAAAAATATTTCCCATGGTACTATCTTCCCAACCCGGTACTACAATAGGAATATTTTTTTTAGCTGCGGCCAGCATCCAGCTGTTTTTAGGGTCAATCTCGTAGTATTGTTCCAGCACACCGCTCAACAGCATTTTATACATGTACTCATGCGGAAAATAACGTTCTCCTTTATCATCTGCATCTTTCCATATTTTATGGATATGCTGCTGCAACCTGCGGAAAGCTTCTTCTTCAGGAATACAGGTATCAGTAACCCGGTTATAATGATTTTCAAGCAGGTCCCACTCTTCCTGAGGGCTCAGGTCACGGTAGTTAGGCACTCTTTTGTAATGACTGTGAGCCACCAGATTCATAATATCTTCTTCAAGATTAGCTCCGGTACAGCTAATGATGGCCACCTTATCCTGCCTTATCATTTCAGCAAGACTTAATCCCAGTTCGGCAGTACTCATTGCACCGGCAAGTGTTATCATCATTTTGCCCCCCTCATCAAGGTGCGTTATATAACCTTTGGCTGCATCCATTAAAGCTGCTGCATTAAAATGACGGTAATGATGCTCTATAAAAGAAGAAACGGGGCCTTTACTCATTGTTTATTTTTTAGAAAAGCAAAAGTAATTTTTTTTAGCAGTAAGCCGACGATTTTCTATCAGGATAGTTTATCTTTTTTATGTGTCAGCAACTTTTGTTGCAGGCATAAAATCCATTCTTGTATTTCTGTTATCTTTGTATATGTAATTTATTTAATTACACCGGCAGTAATTAAATACCCAAAGAAATTTTATACTAATGGAGCACAACATCTATTGGCATGCCGTGTACACAAAACCCCGTTGGGAAAAAAAGGTAGCTGCCCTGCTTGAAGCCAGGGGGATTGAATATTATTGCCCCTTAAATAAAGTAATAAAACAATGGAGCGACAGAAAAAAAACGATACTGGAACCACTGTTTAAGTCTTACGTTTTTGTAAAAGTAGAGGATGATAAAAAGTGGGAGTTATTAAGCATTGCCGGCATTATAAAATATGTAAGCTGGCTGGGCAAGCCTGCTAAAATTAAAGAAACCGAAATTGCCACTATCCGCAAATTCTTAAAAGAATTTCCGTCGGTTGAAGTGGTAGAAGGTACATTGGAAATAAATGCCCGGGTAAAAATAAAGCAAGGCGTACTAATGAATTATCATGGTATTTTGTTGCAGATTTCGGGCAACCGGGCCAGTGTAAAAATTGAAAGTATGGGCTTGCAACTAACCACACTTATTCATAAAAGCAACCTGGAGCCAATAGTAAAAACTTAGCGTGAATAATCAATAGAGTGTTATTTTTGGCGTAACCCACTTAAAAAGTAATGTTTAATTTTTTTAAAAGACGAAAACCGGAAGTTGCTGTATCCGGCTTTTTACCTTTTTCTATTGATATACATTCGCATATTTTACCCGGTATAGATGATGGCTCCCCGGATATTGAAACTTCGTTACAATTGATTAAAGGACTTACTGATTTGGGTATAGTTAAATCCATTGCCACACCGCATATTATAGGGGATATGTACAGAAATACCCCCGAAACGATAAACAGTGCATTAAACAAAGTAAAAAAAGCATGTAGTAAAGAAGGGATAAATATAGAATTGTCTGCAGCTGCAGAATATATGATTGATGATCATTTTATGGATTTACTGCGAAAAGATGAACCGCTGCTTACACTTTACAAAAACATTTTGCTTACCGAAATTTCCTACAGTTCCACACCTGGTAATTTTGTAGAAATTACCTCCACCATTATCGCAAAAGGCTACCGTCCAATTCTTGCCCACCCTGAACGATATCATTATTACCAGCAAAATTTTGATAAATTCTATCAACTAAAAGACATGGGGTTTATTTTACAGATTAATATTTTATCGTTAACCGGTTATTATGGCAAAAGAGCCGAAAAAGCAGCAAAATTTATTTTAGAAAAAGATCTGGCAATGCTTGTTGGCACAGACCTGCATCACCAAAAACATTTAGAAACACTGCAAAGTGAAAAAAACAAGCTGATATTTCAAAATTATCTTGGTAATAATGTTTACAACGATCTTGAACTGATTCACAAAATAATGTAGTTGTTATGGCTGCCTGATTGCCCTTTTGTTAATCTCATCTTTTTAAATTTTATGCCGGTAATCATTTCAGTTCAGCAGGTTTAAACGTTTCGGGGAATCTGTTATCTTCGTTAAACCAGTTACTCTGTATTAAATAAAATTTTAGCGAACAAGTTTACATGAA
>JAYVJU010000264.1:0-6804 GCA_043769035.1 Ferruginibacter sp. | reverse complement strand
GGTAAAAACTGGAAGCAGTTAGGTAAAGACGATGGACTGCCTGATGGGCAACTGGGAAGAATCGGCGTTGCATTCAGCCGCAGTATGCCTTCAAGAGTGTATGCAAAAGTAGAAGCAACAAAAAATGGTTTATATAAAAGTGAAGATGGTGGGTTTAAATGGACGCTTGTAAACAGTGACGCAGCACAAATAACCGACCGCCCATTTTACTACCAGGAAATTTATGTTGATCCAAAAAATGAAAACCGGATCTATGATGTTCACTCAACAATTACTTTTAGTGAAGATGGTGGTAAATCATTTTCAACCATGATACCTTATTCCGGTATTCACCCCGATCATCATGCCTGGTGGATAAACCCCGAAGATCCAAACCTTATTATAGAAGGAAATGATGGCGGCATTGGTATTTCGAGAGACCGTGGAAAGAATTGGGTGTTTGATGAAAAGATTCCGGTAGGGCAGTTTTATCATGTTAATGTTGATAATGAAATGCCTTACAATGTAATGGGCGGTATGCAGGATAATGGCAGCTGGCATGGCCCTGCTTATACCTGGATAAACAGCGGTATAAGAAATTATTATTGGGATAATGTTGGCGGCGGCGATGGCTTTGATGTAATGCCCGACCCCGAAGATGCAAGTTGGGTATATAGTATGAGCCAGGGTGGTAATGTAGGAAGACAAAACTGGAAAACCGGTGAAGGCTGGTTTATTAAACCTCCAGCCCTTGACCCGAAAACAAAACTTCGTTTTAACTGGAACTCGGCCATAGCACAAAATCCTTTTGATAAAAAAACAATTTATTTCGGCAGCCAGTTTTTACATAAGAGTAATGATAAAGGTGTTAACTGGGATATTATTTCTCCCGATCTTACATCTAATGATTCGGTAAAAATTGCAGCATACCAAAACACAGGTGGTTTAACATTAGATATTACCGGCGCCGAAACATACGGCACTATACTTACTATTGAACCCTCAAAAAAAGAAGAAGGTACTATTTGGATTGGCACTGATGATGGCAACCTGCAATTAACCCGGGATGGCGGAAAAACATGGACAAATTTTCGGGGAAAAATTCCGGGCATGCCGCTTGGCTGTTGGATACCGCAGGTAAAAGCATCGGCACATAATGCTGGAGAAGCATTTGTTGTTGCAAACGATTACCGCCGTGGCGATATGAAGCCCTATATTTTTCGTACAGCAGATTATGGAAAAACATGGACAAGGCTGATTGATGAAAACAAAGTGAAAGGGTATGCTTTATGCGTACAGCAGGATCCTGCAGAACCTAATTTAATTTTTGTGGGAACCGAAAACGGGCTTTGGATAAGTTTTGATAACGGCACTTCATTTGAGCAGTTTAAAAATGGATATCCATCTGTTTCTACTTATGATTTTGCCATACAGGAACGTGAAGCCGATCTGGTAATTGCAACATTTGGCCGGGCACTTTGGGTGTTGGATGATATAAGGCCATTGCGAAAAGCAGCGGCAAATAAAGGGATGAAATTTACAGCTCCTGTTACTGTCTTTGCTGCTCCGGATGCATACCAGGCAGAGTATAAATCTGCAACAGGATACGAATGGAGCACCTTTGGCTTATATGAAGCCGATAACAGAAGGTCCGGTGCTGCTATTTCTTTTTTTATCAATAAACCAAAAGCTGATTCTGCTAAACAGCAGGTAGCAACACCAGCTGAACAATCTCCTGCAACTGAAGCCGGAGGTAATCGTGGTAGCAGAGGTGGTCGTGGTGGATCTGGACAAGGTGGTGGCAGAAGAACAGATAGTGCGATGGTAAGAATTTACAATTCAAATAAAGAGTTGGTTAGAACATTGCGCTGGCCGGTAGATTCCGGTTTTAACAGAATGTATTGGGGTATGGAAGAAAAGGGGTTTCGTCAGCCCGGATCACCAAAGCCACAACCTGGTGCACAGGAACCTGGAGGATTTGATGTATTACCCGGCGTGTATAAATTGGTAATTTCTTATTCAGGAAGTACTGACTCAACTTTGATAGTTGTAAAAGACGACCCAAGGTTTAATAACCGTAACGATATTAAGCTGGCTCAACGTGCCATGTACGACAGGTTAAAAAAATCATCGGACAAACTAATAACTGCAATGGATCAACTTACCGAAAGTGAAGAAGTATTAACCAAAATGCAGGCGCAATTAAAAGGTGTGGAAGGAAAAGAAACTGACTCTTTAAGGAAATCTACTACTAAACTTCAGGATGACATAAAGAGTATACGTGAATTGATCAGCGGAAAAACAAATGATAAACAGGGTATATCCAGAAGTCCGTTTGAAACAACTGTAATGACAGCATTTCAAACAGCCCGGCAATCTATCGGTAGTAAAATGGTAGCTCCGGGCCCCCAGGTTGAAACATTGGTTATAAATGCAGAAAAATCTATAAAAGATATTCTGGAAAAAATAAATAATTTTTATAGTGGTAAATGGGCTGCTTACCGCCAGCAGGCAGAAGGAACAACAATAAATTTGTTTAAGGATTACAAAGCTGTAGAATAATTTTACTCTGCAAAATTTAATCCTGTTGAGTCGATGTATTCAACAGGATTTTTGTTTTACCCATCATTAAAAATTACTTTTGCTTTTTAATCAATATACATGAGTGCAGGTAAATTAAGCCATCTGGCAGAAACGCTGATTGGATCAGAAATAGTTTCATTAGGTGCTGTAATAAAAGAAAAAATAAAGCAGGGAAATAAAATTTACAATTTTACCATTGGTGATTTTGATTCTTCCGTTTTTCCAATACCAAAAGAGTTGGAAAACGAAATTATTGATGCTTATAAAAAAAACAATACAACTTACCCTCCTGCAGAAGGTATTTTAGAATTAAGAGAAGCTCTTGTTTCGTTTATAAAAGAAAGAGAAAATCTTGATTATACCACCAGCGAAATTTTAATTGCTGCAGGTGGCAGGCCGTTAATTTACACTGCATTCAGGGCTATTGTTGATAAAGGTGATAAGGTTATTTACCCCGTACCCAGCTGGAACAATAATCATTATGTACATTTTAATGATGCAGAACATGTGGTTGTGGAATGTAAACTGGAAAACAATTTTATGCCCACTGCTGCCGCAATTAAACCGCATATTAAAGGCGCTGCATTAATAGCTGTATGCTCACCATTAAACCCTACCGGCACAACATTTACAAAAAAAGAACTGGAAGAAATTTGTGAATTGATTGTTGAGGAAAATGAAAGCCGTAGTGCTGATGAAAAGAAACTGTACCTCCTCTACGACCAGATTTACTGGACACTAACTTTTGGCGATACACAACATTATAACCCTGTTGGCTTAAACCCTAAAATGAAAGACTACACCATTTTTATTGATGGTATAAGCAAAGCATTTGCCGCAACAGGTGTAAGGGTTGGTTGGAGTATGGGACCGGCACACCTTATTAATAAAATGAAAGCTATTAACAGCCATGTTGGGGCATGGGCACCAATGGCCGAACAAAAAGCGGTATCAAAGTATTTACAACAAACCGAAAATATTAATACCTGGTTTACCAATTTTAAAACCTCTATTGAAGAAAGACTTCGTCTCATTTACGAGGGCTTTCAGCAATTAAAAAAAGAAGGCTTCGCTGTTGATGCTGTTGCTCCGCAGGCGGCAATTTATCTTACTATACAAATAAATTTAACCGGCAAAAAAACCGCCGCAGGTAAAGTATTGCAAAATCAAAGTGATGTAACGGAGTATATTTTAAACGAAGGGGAAATTGCTATTGTACCTTTTAATTGCTTTGGTGCAGATAAAAACAGTAATTGGTATCGGCTAAGCGTAGGCACCTGTAAAACAGAAGAGATAGATGAAATGCTTAAGATGTTAAAAGCTGCTTTAACTAAATTGAACTGAGAAAACAGCAAATTAATTTTTACAGTTTAAAAACAAGAAAGGTTTTAATTGTCTTTGTCGAAAAATACTTTGAAGAAGATGAGGAGTGTTATAAACCCTGTGCTTGTTTACATCAATTACTTCGTGGGCAGTAACAATGTTGTCTAAACATTCAACCGTATACAGCATTTCATGTAGTATTTCTACCTCATGCTCTATTGCTTTGGGAGTCATTAACTCCTGGTTGAACAATACCAGTAAATCCCGGTTTGTGTTGTTCATAAGTGAAATTGGGTTTCTAAATACTAAATGCCTCTCAATATCCTACCATCCCTGTTTTGCTTGGGCAACCGCATTGTCCTTTCTTTGACGAAGAACAACCGGTAATTACCAAACTAACAATCAATACAAATAGTATTGCGATTTTAAATAGATTTTGCATTATATACAATTACTAAATTAAACTATTTTCACAATAATTTATTGTTTTCTTAAAATGAAATTGGAAAATATTAACACGGTAAATAGTAATATAAGGGTTTTAGTGGCTCCATTGGACTGGGGCCTAGGCCATGCTACCCGTTGTATTCCAATAATTTGCGAGCTTTTAAGGCTACATTTTGATGTGTTAATTGCAGCCGAAGGAAAAACAAAAAAATTATTACAAAACGAGTTTCCCACCCTGGTTTTTCTGCCTTTGAGGGGCTATGAGGTTAGTTATAGTAAAAATAAATCCCTGCTGTTTTTTAGCTTACTTACCCAGTTACCTAAGCTTTTCCGGTGTATTTATTATGAACACAAATGGCTCAAAAAAACAATTAAAGAAAATGGCATCGGTATGATAATATCAGATAACCGTTTGGGCATGTATAACGCAACAATACCCTGCATTTATATTACGCATCAATTAAAAATAAAAACCGGAAATCGTTTTACAGAACAGCTTGCACAAAAAGTGCATTATTTTTTTATCAATAAATATTCTACCTGTTGGGTGCCTGATAATAAAGCAGAAAATAATTTAGCTGGTGATCTGTCACATCCGGAATGTTTACCCAAAACACCTGTAAAATACCTGGGGCCATTATCTAGATTTGAAAAAAACACAGTAGAGAAAAAATATGATTACCTGGTTCTTATTTCAGGGCCTGAGCCTCAACGAACAATTTTTGAAGAATTGATGCTGGAGGAATTAAAAAAAGTTTCCGGCAAAATAATGCTGGTAAGGGGTTTACCCGGAAATGATAAACCCTTAAAGCCGAACAATGACAAGATCGAAATTCATAATCATCTTGCTGCTGCTGCATTGAATAGAGCCATTTTGCAATCGGGAATTGTCATTTGCAGAAGCGGTTATACCAGCATAATGGATTTAATTAAGTTAGATCAAAAAGCTATTTTTATTCCTACCCCCGGGCAAACAGAGCAGGAATATCTTGCTGCTTATTTAATGCAGAGAAAAATATTTTTTTCTGTTCCGCAAAATAATTTTTCTCTACCTGCTGCACTTAACGGAATTATCAATTTTCCTTTTAGCACTATCGATGCAAAGCAGGATAAATACAAAGAAGTGATAAAAGAGTTTGTTCAACAACAGTTTTCAAAAAGAATAATTTAGCAGCATAAATATTTATACCCCCGTATTATTTTTTTAATATCGGTAGCTGCAGAATAAGACGTAGCATACCATTCGTCGGAAAGATGAAGGCTTTCTATTGGCAGGTCATTAACCGTTTTGGGTAATGTAGTAGAAGTAAGAATTCCTTTTTTTATCGGGGGTAATTTATCTAAATCAGTTGCATAACCAACCCATGTTTTTTTCAGGAAAAAAACATGAAATATATTTATTAAAAACTGCAACGGGTATTTTTGTAAAAGTAGGTGTACAGGAAAACTAAGTAAAAAGACCAAAGCAACTACCACGTCTAACAAATTTTTATTCCGCCTGTTAACAGGCATACCAATAGTGTACTTGATATTTGCTGTTACATATTTACCACTAATGTCCTTGCTATCGCTGCCCATAATACTGCTGCTGCCGGATGCATGAAATTTATTACGCACCCCTTCCGGCAGTTGTTGCGTAAGGGTAATTATTTCTTTAAAACTCAAGCCATCTTCGCAAAATATTATTTCTTTAACCGGATACATTTTAAGCAGGTGATTGATCTGGTGCATACTTCCCAATGCTTTACTGCTGCTGGTTAAGTTATTATCCACCCTGCCTAAAACCCTTTCAGTCATTCCGGCTTTTTGCATTATTTCTGTAACGGTTATAAAATCGTTTTCGCTTGCAACTATTATTGTTTGCCTGTAGCCATCTTCATCATCAACCCTGCTTAAAATACTCCATTGCATAAATAACCAGCGTAACACACTCATTACTATAAAAGCCATAATGATACCAAATACCAATATACCCCTGGAAAATCTTAAGCTTTCCGGTAATAATGCATAACAACTTAATAAAATCAATCCTGCTGTAATGGTTGAACGGTTAAGCTGCGACTGTTTATATCCCCTGTCGTACAAACCCGAATAATAAGAAGCCGCCAGGAACATTATAGTAAAAACGGGAAAACCAATAATGAGCATGTTAGGAGAATAGTTCACTTCCTTACGGATAAATGTACTCCATAAGTATTTGATACACCAAAAGCTCATAAAAATTACTGCGGCATCCAGCAAAGGCAAGCCTATTCTTTGTAAAAATTTTGCAACAACAGAAAGCACTGCTCTTAACAAAATACCTGTTTGAATTAAAAAATTAAAAATCCCGGCACGGCTGCCGCTGTAATGTTTTTTTACAAACAAACTCATGGCACTGTAAAACAGGCGCACATAATTCAGGCTTCCTTTCTTTGTACTTTCTCCTTTAAAATGTATGATCGTACTTTCGGCAAAGTAATAATTTTTGTA
>JAYVJU010000263.1:0-2799 GCA_043769035.1 Ferruginibacter sp. | reverse complement strand
AACGGCTTCAGGTATCTTTCTCAGGTCGAGGCTTACAATTTTTTCGCCTTTTTTCTCCTGGATAGCATTAATGATGGTTTTGAAAATTTTGCTGTTTCTGGTAAGTCGTACTACACTGCTTTTTTTTCTGGTATTTAAAACGTTCAGGTTGCTCAAATTGAAATTATATTTTTATTTTATGTTGTTTGCACTACAATATTACTTCTAATAACGGCTTAAGTAAACTTTTGTTATTTATAAACTAACCGTAGCTTGCAATTAATGGCAAAAATAACACTTCTTTGCCATTTAGCTAATCATGTCTAAAACCGCTTTTATCAAAATATTAGACAGTGTGGATAGTACCAACAATTATGCCATGGCAAAGCTACGCACCGGAATGGCGGAGCATGGCGAAGCCTTTATTGCAAAGGAACAAACCGCAGGTAAAGGCCAGCGGGGAAAGACCTGGCTAATGGCGGCGGAACAAAACATAGCCCTTAGCCTTATAGTAAAGGCAGATAAGCTAAAGCAGGAACAACAGTTTTTGCTGAGCATGGCAGTGTCATTAGGCGTATATGATTTTTTTGAAAAATATGCCCGGCCAAACAACCAGACTGGCCAGGTCGCTTATGAAATTAAAATAAAATGGCCGAATGATTTGTATTGGCGTGACAGAAAGGCAGGGGGGATTTTGATAGAAAATGTTTTTAAAGGCATGCAATGGGAATGGGCTGTTGTGGGCATCGGTATAAATATCAATCAAACCCAGTTTAGTAAATTGCTGCCCAACCCCATTTCGCTGCGGCAAATTACAGGCAATGAATATAATATAATTGAAATGGCAATGCAACTTTACAGTTTTGTGATGAAACGGATTGAAAAAATTTCGACCCAGTCAACAAAAAAAATGCTGAAGGAATATAACCTTCACTTATATAAACTGAATGAACCGGTAAAACTAAAAAAAGCAAATGCTGTTTTTAAAACAACGGTTAAAGAAGTTTCGGTACATGGCCAATTGTGTACCATTGATACCACCGAGCGCTATTTTGATTTTGGAGAAGTGGAGTGGGTGTTATAATTCTTCGGCTTCCCTGGCTTCTTTTTCGTACTTGTTATTATAGTACCCTTTTCTTAAACTCTCCCAAAGGTATTTTACAGTAAAAATAAAGTAACCATGATCCTTAAATTGTTCTACATGGCAAAGCTCATGCTTTACCCATCTTTCATCCTGTAAAAACTGTTCTTTAGTAGTGTTGTGTAAATGAATGGTGTTACCCAGTACCATTGCCACGCTTTTGCTGCGTAGTTTCTTTGCTGCAATTTTTGCCAGCCACGAATTTTCTTTTATTTGAAACGATGTTTTGCTCAAACCTGTGGTACTAATTATTTGGTGCACCACTTTCTATCCAGCAAATGAATGCATTTACCTGCGCTTGAGATATTGAGCCCGTTTGCGGCATTGTACCTGCAAGTATTGCCGCTTTTATATTTGATTTTTTAGCATTTACTTCTGTGTAATTAGTAAGCGGCCCGCCGGAATTGGTACTGCCGGCTGCATGGCAGTTACTGTTAATGGAGCAAACTGTTGTAAGTATTGGCTGTACGTCGGCAGCAAATTTTGGTGTAATGCCAACGCAAGAAAATGTTCTTGTAGTACCACCGCCGCCACTACCTCCGCCGGGATTGGAGCTATCGCTTTTGCTGCATGCAACAAAAGCAACTATTGTAATAAAAAAGGCAAAACAGGCGATCGTTATTTTCTTCATGTGTTAAATTTTAAACTTGTTATATAAAGATATAACGTATTTATTTTGCTGCAAGTTGCCAGGCATTTAAAATTTCTTCAGTATGCTGCTTGCTCTTTGGCTTTAAAAATATTTTTTTAACAATACCTTTTTCATCTATTAAAAATGTGGTGCGGTGCAGCCCCATATAATTTCTGCCATACAATTGTTTTTCGTCCCATACACCGTATTTATCAATAATAATATGTTTAGGGTCGGCAATTAAAATAAACGGCAGGCCGTATTTTGCCTCAAATTTTTTATGTTTTTTTTCCTCATCCGGGCTAACGCCTAAAACCACAAAACCATTTTTTTTCAATACACTAAAATTATCTCTCAGGTTACAGGCCTGTACCGTACAGGTGGGTGTATCATCTTCGGGATAAAAATATAAAACCACTTTCTGCCCCTTAAAATCGGATAGAGAAACGGTGTTGCCGTTTTGATCTTTTCCTTTAAATGCCGGCGCTTTTTGGCCTTCTGTTACTGATGTCATAACTCTGGTTAATTGGTTTACTTGTTTATTGGTTAATCAGGAAAAGCATTTATACAAATTAACTGGTTAACTAATTAACCAATAAACTACTTTGTAAAATGATAAACTTTCTCTGTTATATTACCCACCTGGTCTTCTGCTGTAATCTTTAGTTCATGTTCTCCGGCTGCACACATTTCATCAAAAGTATAAATAAATGTCCGCCCTTTATCATTACTAAACCGCAGCCAGTTACCATCTAATGTTGCAGTAAATTTTTTTATTTCTTCTGTATTATCAATAATAACAAATGCAAGACGGTTTAGTTTAGCCGCATTCATCCCTTCTTTAAAACCAATAGCCGTAATTTTTGGTGCAATAGTATCTATCATCAGCTGAAAATTCCCGAACTCCCTGAAGCTGGCTTTATACCAGCCATTTTCAAATCCGGCTTTTGCATAATCATCTTTACCATTGGCAAAACGGTGCATCACCATCTTGCCAGGTAATGCCGATGGTGCTTTTATTTTTACCGGAAAATAGGTATGCACCGGA
>JAYVJU010000262.1:0-17302 GCA_043769035.1 Ferruginibacter sp. | reverse complement strand
CTGTAAAAAAATATCCAGCATTGCAGGAGAAGCATCCTGGCCCTCATCAAACAAAATATAATCGAAAGGTAAAACGGGATTTTGCAGTTGAAATTTTTTCAGGTAAAAATCATGCGTAATGTCAATTTCTCCTCTATCCATTTTTGCCAGCAAAGCCCTTGTTTGTGTTTCTATAAAATGATAAAAAGTTTTTACAAATGTTTTGGCTTTTGCATCACTGATCGTTTCTAAATAATTTACATCCTGCACTTTTAATTTATCGCTGTTACAAAAAAGTGCAATAAATTTATTGATGTGATTGGCAATTACATACTCATGATGTTTTTCACCATTGCCTTGTAAACCAAGCAAAGTAGCCAGTTCATGTGTTTTGTATCCTTGTGCTAATACTTTATACTGATGCCTGAACACAATATTTTTATAGGCCAGTGAATGTGCAGTTTCCACGGTTACATTACTCAAACCTTTTTCTGTAAACTTTTTAATAGCTTCCAGTTTTACAGATTTATTAAAAGCCAGGTATAAAATTTTAGCCGTCTTTGGCCTTGCTTTAGCGTATTCAATAATCGTTGTTGTTTTTCCAGAACCGGCAACTGCATTTATTTTTATATCGCCTTCAGAATTGATAATATCCTTTTGCTCGTCTGTTAGTTTCATTTTTATCCTGTGGTTGTTTTTCCTGCAGCCAATACCATTTTTATATCGCCATAAGTGATTGTATCGGGTAGGTTTTCAATAAGTGTTTTATGACTTAAAGAACCATGTATAGCAACGGCATCTAAAATTAATTGTTGTTTTTTTACAGGCACCAGATCGTTGAGCTCAATTTCGCCTTCACTAATAAAGGGAACAAGGTGGCCTTCTATGGTTGAAACGCTCAGGCTTCTTTCTACAGCAATTTCAGCAATTGTTTTACCTTCTTTATATAAATTGAATGAAAGCGTTTTGGTATCAGTTTTTGCCACTGCGTTTTTTTCTCTCAGCGCTTTTTCTTTTACTGCTTTTTTAGGTAGGGCATGCATATTTGTTCCGATGCCATTACGAGTGCAATATTCTTCCACCGCTTCTAAAACAGCATCTCCATATTTATCCACTTTAGCTTTGCCGAAACCCGTTATTTGTAAAAGGTCTTTTTTTGTAAGCGGCAGATAAGTTGCAATTTCTTTTAACGTAGCCTGATTAGCCACCATATAAATAATGGAATTTTCTTCTTCCACCGTCATATCTCTCCAGCGCTTTAGAGTGTTGTACAATTCTGTATTAGCTACATCTGTATAGGCTTCCTTTTTACCACTGGCATAACAGGTAAGATTAAATTTTGGCTGTGCAAATTTTAACTTGTGCTGTAAGAATGTTGTTACAGAAAAAGGTTGTTTGCAATATTGCAAATAATAGACAGCGCTGTATATTGCTAACGCTAATTGATTCAATTGTTCATTAATAATATTGGACGTTTCTTTATGCTCTGTTATTAACGGATGGTTTTGTAATGTTTTTTGATACGCTAAAAATTTAGGTTCAAAATGATTGGCAGCATCGCTGATTCTTTTTTGCGCCGCCGCATTATTTTCAATCACTGGTTCATCTTTCATAATGCCGCTTACCACATCAATAAATTTTAAGCCAACAGATTTATCAGTAATAAAATGTTGTTTGATATTTTCTATCCATGGTAAACTTTCAGCATTTAATTTATCCTGCTGCTGTGTAATATGGTGCAGTAATAATGCAATACCAATTTCAATATCATTAAAAGAAAAAAGATCGCTTATTAATTGTTGGGTAAAAACCTGCCTTGCACCTGTAAAGCGTTCTGCAAGTGAGCCCTTGTGTGTAAGCGATTGTTGACCTTTAATTACATTATCATTGCTGAATAATGTAGCCGATGAAAGCTTACTCAACAAAACAATACCCTCTAAACTGGTGCAACGGCTGAGTGCTACATACACTTGCCCGCTGCTAAAAGATGCACCGGCATCAATCATTACTTTTTCAAAAGTTAATCCCTGGCTTTTGTGAATGGTGATGGCCCAGGCCAAACGCAAAGGAAATTGGGTAAAACTGCCCATGGTTTCCTGCTCTAACTTTCCATCGCTGCGATTTAAAGTATAACGGGTATTTTCCCAGGTTTCTTTGGCTACTTCAATATCAACACCATCGCAGTCTACAACAATTTTATTTTTCTCTAATAATTTTACCACGCCAATCTTTCCATTAAAATATCTTTTGGCAACTACATCGTTTTTTAAAAACATTACCTGTGCGCCTTCTTTTAATAACAGCTCTGCCTCTGCAGGAAAAATATGTTCAGGAAAATCTTCTTCAATCTCCGCTTTATAGGTAAACGGATTGGTAAATAAATTTTCTATTTTATTTTGATTGATTTCTGCTGCTTGCTTATTGTGGGATGTGAGCGTAATATATTTTTCACCCGGCATTGGAGAGAACAATGGATCGTATCGCATATGCAGGTCTTCAAAATCATCGGCATCCATTTGATTGTTACGCACTTTGTTCAGTAAGCGCACAAATGAATCTTCTTTTTGGCGGTAAATTTTATTGAGCTCTATCAGCAAAGGCATTTGTTCTTTAATGGTCATACTATCAAAGAAAAATGGAGAGCTATAATATTCTTGTAAAATACTCCATTCGTGATTTTGTGCCACGGGAGGCAACTGGTGCAGATCGCCAATGCATAATAATTGTACGCCGCCAAACGGTGTATCATAATTGCGGCGAATGCTTTTTAAAATAGTATCAATGGCATCCATCACATCGCAACGCACCATACTTATTTCATCAATTACCAGCAACTCCATTTTACGCAGCAATTGCTGCCGCTGTTTGTTGTACCTTATTTTGCCCAGCAATTCTTCTTTATGATTTCGGGTAGGTAAAAACGGGTGAAAGGGCAATTGAAATAAACTGTGCAGCGTTACACCACCGGCATTTATTGCAGCTACACCTGTTGGTGCTGCTACCACAATATTTTTTGTGGCGTTTTCTTTTAAGTATTTTAAAAAAGTGGTTTTACCGGTACCGGCTTTACCGGTTAGGAAAATATTCTCTGATGTCTCGGTAACAAAGCGATAAGACAAGTCGAACATTTCATTACGTTCAATAGTTTGCATAATTATAAAGATAAGACGATAAAAAAAAGAGCGCAAGTTGTTTTATAAACCTGCGCTCTATCCAAACATTATGCCGCAGGCTTTTCTCCGCCAATCAGCAACAATTCGTTTACCTGTATTTCGGTAACGTATCTTTTAATACCGTCTTTATCGGTGTAGCTGCGGTTGATAAGCTTCCCTTCTATTGCTACTTCTTTTCCTTTTGTTAAAAACTTTTCGGCAATATCCGCCACCTTACCCCAGGCCACCACATTATGCCAGGTGGTTTCAGTAATTTTTTCGCCGGTACGGCCACGGTAGGTTTCGTTGGTGGCCATGCTAAAACGAGCCAGCTTTTTACCGTTTTCGGTGTTTTTTACTTCTGGTGCGTTGCCCAGATTACCAATCAATTGAACTTTGTTTTTTAATGCGTACATGTTTTTTCGTTTTGTGCCGTGCTGTTGTTTTAAAGCCGTGCTATGATTTAATTTATTTCAACCAACCGGGTTTGTTTGTTTCCGATTGACAATGCAAAGATGCGATGACTAAAAAGCGTTAGCCGGAGATTATCCTTTTACTTACCTTTATAACCGTATGTAAACGGGTGCATCTGCTAACCGGGGAATAAATTTCTTCTAAAAATCAATCTGGTATTATGTTACAACAAAAAGAAACAAAAACCTGTTTGAGTTGCGGCAAAGCCGTAAAAGGCCGCAGCGACAAAAAATTTTGCGATGATTACTGCCGGGCCGCTTACAATAACGACCTGAAAAGCGCTGCCAATAACTTCATCCGCAACGTAAATAATGCGCTTGGAAAAAACCGGCGTATACTGGAATCTTTATTACCCGAGGGAGAAACAAAAAAAAGTGTAAATAAGGATAAATTAATTGAACAAGGATTTCAGTTTAAATATCATACTGAACAACTTACTTATAAAAACGGTAACTCCTATTCTTTCTGTTATGAGTATGGTTATAGGCCACTGGAGGATAACTGGATTCTTATCGTTAAAAAAGAATAAAGAAAAAAAGATACGGTATTGAAATGGAAAGCCAATTGGTAAATAAAAAATACAAACTGCATAAATACCCCGGCAAAGGGGGATGGGTATATACTTTTATTGAAGAAATTGCTCCCGATAAAAGAGCAAAATTTGGTTGGGTGCAGGTAAGTGGTAGTATTGATGGTTTTGAAATAAAGCGCTATAAACTAATGCCGATGAAAAACGGCTGTATGTTTTTTCCGGTAAGGGCAGAAATAAGAAAAGCAATTCGTAAGAAAGAAGGCGATACGGTACATGTTATTTTATACTCAGATAATTCATCGATAGAAATACCGCAAGAGTTTTTATTGTGCCTGGAAGATGAACCTGCGGCAAAACAATTCTTTTTTAGATTAACAGAAAGCGAACAAAACTTTTACATTAAGTGGATTTATGAAGCAAAGCAGGAAGCAACAAAAATAAAACGCATTGCTGAATCAATAACACGACTGTTGAAGAAGGAGAAGTTTTATGCGAAGTGGATGAAGGAATGAGGACTGATTATCACTGGTTAAAAACCAAGCGCCGACGAAGATTAGGGCGAAAAAAATCCATTTACAATAAGCAAATGGATTTGAAATATTTTAAGATTAAAATTACGCCGCTAACTCTCCCACTTTCGTTCTTTTATCTTTCCTTACCGGTTTCAAATTATTATTGTCTTCCGGAAAGTCCTCTACCCGTAATTCAATCCTTCTGGTAATATCGGTTAGCGAACTTAAACGCTGTACCGTATATGGAATAGTTTCTAACCCCTTTGCAAAATTGGTTACGTAAAAGAAAATACCCACCACATTACCAGCTAAAATTGCTGTGCCAGATGTTTTATAGGTTAATAATAAACTGGCACCTAAAACAATCATTACTAACAACTCCATTAAACCAAAGTTCCAGGCCTCCTGGTCGGAAGTTTTTACCTGCCAGCGGCGCAGGTTGTTGTAATGTTTCTTTAATTCTTTAGCGTTACCATTGCTTATTACTTCTACCTGGTGTTCCAGCTCATCATTTTTTAATTTGTTCAGCCGGTTCATTTTTTTACCATAAGTATAGCTGATAACAATAACCGGTAATAAAATAGCCAGACATAACAACACTACAGAAGCATCATAAAAAAACATTAATATCAACGAACCTAAAATATTGTAGGCCGCTTCAATAACATATACCAAGTCAAATTCTAAAAAATCAACAAACTCTCTGGCTAATGTTGAGTGTGCACTCAGCTTGCTTACATCTTTTTGATAAATGCGGCGGCTTAAAAATTTAGTAACTAAAGAAACATAAATGGCCGAATACGTTCTGGTATCATACATATGGCGCATAGTACCTACAGAAAGTGTAATAATATGCGCCACAGAAAGTAAGATCAAACCCTGGTAACTACCCTTCATCAAATCATTAATAGCAATGCCGAGAAATAAAGGCCGTAATAAGCCGCCCAGCATTTCTAATGAAAATAATATATAAGTGAACACCAGCTGGCTGCGGTGCTTATTCATTAAACTCTTTAAAATTTGAAAACGTGACATAGGTTGCTCCGTTGTTGTTTTGTTAATTAAATACCTGGTCGTCATTTCTATAAAAACAAAATCTGCAAAATAAATAAACAGATGCCTCGATCCTCGGCATGACACAGCGTTGTATAAGCCAGAATTTAATGGGTTGTTGTAAGACCGAAAGAAGTTGGGTTAGTTTAAAGCGTGGCTATCTTTTCTCTCTCGGTAACCGAATTATGGGTAATTCCGGTTATTAAGCCACGACAGTTGGGTGCGCCGCACCGGCAATTAAAGGGCTCCATTGTTTCATCCAGGAAGGATGCGTAGTTGAGGGTTAGTTCTTCGCCTTTTTTAATGTTTCGTAAAGCGACAACATTTAAACCGGAGTAACCGGTATTGGCATTGCAACTGTGGTTCTGCGGAGCCCATCCGCCGGGGTTATCATCCCACAGCAAATATACCTCATTGCTAAGTGGGTAGGCATATTTGGCAAAGATTTCTTTTTCTTTAATATCCCAGTTTTGCTCTACATGGCGGCGGGTAACAATGCGCTGGTTTATCTCTTCTCCTTTAAAAATCAATTCATTAGCAGCAATATCCGCTGTAGCAAAAATGCCATACCCGGCGGTGGAATTGCCCTTCATCATATATTTTTTTTGCTTGCAGCCATGCCTTGCCATACCTTCTTTTATAATATGACGAAGGAAATTGGCTTGGCCAAAACCATCGTGTTTTAAAATATAATCGGCACTGCCTTCGTAGCCATCTTTGTAAAAAACCGAGCAGGTGAAATTAATTTCTAAAAAGAAAACTTCCTTTTTATCATCCACCCTAAAATCTAAACGGGCATAACCAACGCCACCAAAACTGCGGAAGATCTGTGTGGCGGCTTCTTTTAATTTCAACTCCAGCTCGGGATCGTTGCAGGCAATGTTTGCATTGGGATGCAGCTCTGAAGTTTTTAAAGCGTAGGTTTTAAATTGATTCCCTTCGGGAAAAATATATTCTACCGGCTTAAAAACAGTAACTGTTTTACCATCATCATTAGCTGCCAGCATTACGGTGAATTCTCTGCCGCTGATATATTCTTCTACTAATAAAGGACCGTATTCATCAATAATTGCGTGAATTTTTTGTTTCAGTTCTTCAATAGTATGTACCAAACTTTTATCATCTACACCTAAACTATCGCCAGCTTTTGCTGGTTTAACAAAGAGAGGATATTTTAGATGCTTACACTCTGCCTCTATATCATCTTCATTTTCTATTAAAGCATAAGCCGGTGTACTGATGCCTTCGGTGTACGCCACATACTTCATCAATTCTTTTGGTGGATCGTATAATAAAGTTGTAGGGCCTGTAAAAGGGAGGTTCAATAATTCTAAAGTATAAATTACATCAATGCTGGGTACTTCCCATTCTAAATAACCTTCGCAGAGGTTAACAAAGATGTCGTAGTTTTTTTTCTTTAATTCTTTGAGTTGTTTGTAGGTAGTGAGCTTGTTTAAGAAAATAGTATCCACCGTATCGTTGGGTAACAATGCAGAAAGATCCCTTGGCGGATCGTAATTTTTATAATCTACATTGGTGGTGGAATAATCGGGCTCTAGTACACAAACTCTTATGCCCCCTCCGCCTCCGCCAGCTGGCGGAGGAACTGGCGAAGATTGAAGCGAAATATTTTTTTTCTTTTCAGGTTTCATTTTATTTTTCTGCGGCTTCTGCGATATCTGCGGGACGATTTAGTTTTCTTACAAATGCATCGTTTATAATTTCAATTACCAATTCGGCAAAAGTTTTATTACTTACTCTTAATATAGCACCAATAGAAGTGTAGTTTTCATCTTCACTTAAACCGCATTGCGCATTTACTTCTAAAACATATAATTTTTTTGTAGCGCTATCCATTCTCACATCTACTCTTGTATAGCCTTTTCCTTTACAAGCCACATAAGCATCCCAGCTTATTTTTTGTATGGCGTCAATTAAAGCTGCAGCCGGTATTTCGTACTCATAAAAATTACCTTCGTTGGGCATGGGTTCCTCGTCTTCATAAATTTCCCATAGCCTGTCGAACGATAAAAACTTTTCTTTATCAGGTAATGAAGGGTGAAAGATACGTTCAACCGGAGTATAGATATTGGCTTCACCTGGTTTATCATAAGAGCCAACAATCAACACTGTGTATTCCGGTCCGGTAATAAATGATTCGGCAATTAAACCATCGGCTGCCAAATTCCAACCCCGGTAACCATCAAACATTTTATAAATCTGCTCGTTTAATTCAGCCTTATTCTCTACCACATTTTTAATACCTACACCCATACTGCCACCACTAACAGAAGGTTTAACAATTATCGGTGTACCCAACCTGTCGAAAATTCCATTGGTGTATTGCTCTTTAATTTTTATGGCTTCCCATCTTGCATTGGGCACATAGTGTTTGTCAAATGCTTCCTTCATTGGAATTTTAGAAGTGGTGATATTATAAAAGTATTCGTCGGAGCCGGTATATACTAATCCTTTTTCTTCCAATAATTTTACTACAGAAATGCCCGGTGTTCCGTTTATCTCATCGCCATCGCAAATATTAAATACAAGAGGAAAGAAAATGCCGGCTTCTTTTTCAGCGGCAATGTCATCAATTATTGCGGCATAATCATTCATGGTAACAGGCTGCCATTGCCAGTTGATATTAAGTGCAGCAAATGTTTTGGTGTATTCTTCAATACTTTGGCTAAAGTCGTAATAGTAATCGATATTAGCGTCGTTTGTTATGAGATAAGGAGCCAGTACCCAAACTTTAAGTTTTTCGAGAGGAATTATTGGTAAAAAAGAAGTGGATAAAGACATAAATTTTAAAGCGGATAAACAACAGGTTGTTATAAACCAGACTGCTGTTTAATAAAATCAGTTACACGATATTTTTTTAAGGTCGACTTATCTAAGTGAGAAGCTCCATTGATCAATTGTAAACATTGTTCATGTTTACAATTACAAACAAAGGGCTGGCTCATATCCCACTCTGTGCTTGGATAAAAAAAAGTTAACTCATCACCAGGCAGTAAAGCTTGCAGGCAGATTAATTCAAGTGTGTCGGTATTAAAAAAAACATTTGGGGCACAGCTATGATTAATGTATTGTAAAAACTCAGGCTGTAATGTAATATGAGTATCTATACCTGTTTGCACAGTTAAGTAGGTTGCATACGATTGTGTTGTGCCAGCATTAAATTTGCTGATTACATCGCCGGGTTTGATATCAACAGTTGCATGTAAGCTTTTTTGATTGGTTGAAGTATTTAACAACACATCGCCAAAAGTATGGCGGCTTACAACTTCAAATAAGGGGTTGGTAACAGTAGTTGTTATCATGCGAATTTAGAATGGGTTAGTAAATAAAAGTTTAATGCGGTATTAAATATTTATTAATTAAAGTAAATGTATTAATACATTGAAGAATAAAAAAGATAATCAGCCACTATTATTCAATAAGTGGATTAATTGCTTTATAATGTGAATAACCATAAAACGTTAAAACAATAACTTTACAGAGATAAATGATAAGCCATTGAATAAAGATAACAGTACAACCAATGGAGAACTATTGCTGGTGTTGGTAAAAATGGAGATGCCTTTTGGTAAATACAAAGGAACGATACTCTGTAATTTACCGGTATCTTACCTGGAATGGTTTAACAGAAAAGGGTTTCCCAAGGGGAAGCTGGGTGTGCTGCTGGCTACCATTTATGAAATAAAGATAAATGGGTTGGAGTATTTATTGACGCCATTAAAAAGTAAACAATGAAAAGGATAATTATACTATTCTGTTTTTTTAACAGCCTGATCTTTATCGCCTGTGCTGCTGTTGTTGATACGGTTGAAACCTACAGCCCCTCCATGCACAAAAAAATAAAGGCGGTGGTAATAAAGCCTGATAGTTATGATACTATAAAACAAATTCCGGTAGTGTATTTATTGCATGGCTACAGTGATAATTATACCGGCTGGGTAACAAAGGTAAAAGGCGTGGAGACATTGGCTGATTTGTATAATGTACTGATTGTTTGTCCCGATGGTGGCTATGGCAGCTGGTATTGGGATAGCCCGGTTGACTCGTCATACAAATACGAAACATATATTTCAAACGAATTGATAAAATGGATAGACAGCCATTATAAAACTATTGCCGATAAAAAAGGCCGTGCAATAACCGGCTTAAGTATGGGTGGCCACGGGGCATTGTATTTAGCTATAAAACATCCGGATATTTTTGGTGCAGCAGGAAGTATGAGTGGTGGTGTTGATATCCGGCCGTTTCCAAATAATTGGGATATATCAAAACGGTTGGGTGTTTATGCCGGCAACCCACAATACTGGGAGCAAAATACCGTGATCAATATGCTCCACTTAATTCAACCCAACACATTGCAAGTTATTATTGACTGTGGCATAGATGATTTCTTTTTTAAGGTAAACGAAAACCTTCATCAGCAATTGGTATATAGTAATATTCCACATGATTATATTATCCGGCCCGGTGCACATACCTGGCCATACTGGGCCAATGCAGTAAAGTACCAGTTATTGTTTATGAGTAATTTTTTTAAAAAACAATAACTTTCTTCAATACCTTTTTTAACTTTTATCAAAAGTGAATAACAGATACTGCAATAAATTTGTGTTAATATAAGCTGTATGGAAGGCGGCTATGCAAAACAGCTAAGCAATTTATGACACTATCTAAAACCGCACTTAAATATTTACTTGTAACCGTATCGTTGATAAGCGCAATTGCGCTGTTATTTATCAAACCTATTCCGCAAGACGAAGCCTTTCATCATTTTGCAGATATACGCAGTATATTTTCTGTAGCTAACTTTTGGAATGTAATTTCAAACTTGGTATTTTTTGGGCTGGGCGTTACCGCATTGCTTAAGCTTTATAAAAGAAAACTTGCAATTGTTGGACAAATAAAAGCGGCATACTATATTTTCTTTACCAGTGTGCTGTTGGTGGCTTTTGGTTCTGCGTACTATCATTACAACCCCAACAACATTACCCTGGTGTGGGACAGACTGCCGATGACCATTGCTTTTATGTCGCTGCTTAGTTTTGCGCTGGCAGAATTTGTTGATGTTAACATTGGTCGCCGCTGCTTAATTACTTTTTTACTTACAGGGGTATTTTCAATTGCATACTGGTTGTATGGGGAGCTGCACAATAATGGCGACCTGCGCCTGTATGCACTGGTACAATTTTTACCCATACTTTTATTGTTGCTGCTTTTATTATTTGGCCGCCCAATTTACAACACACAATGGGGCTACTGGGCCTTGTTTAGTGCCTACATCTTAGCAAAACTGGCCGAACATTTTGATGTCGCTATCTATAAAATAACGGGTGAACTAATGGCTGGGCATCTGCTTAAACACTTGTTATCGGCTTTTGGGCTGTTATTGTTTCTGGTATATTTAGGTAAACGAAAAAGGCTTTAAAAACGCAAATTTTTTCACTATTGACCCAATAAAAAACCCCAACTTTTGTTGAGGTTTAGTTTTGTGGTGTGGGGCGGGATTGAACCGCCGACACAAGGATTTTCAGTCCTTAAAAATGTGTATTCATATGAATTCATTTGTATAAAAATGTTGATTCTATTGAGTTTTAGCCCCATACTAATTTATAAAAACCCATAAAAAACCGCTATTTGTTGTACCTATGTTGTACCAAAATTTGTATCTTTACATAGGGAGAATCAACATTATGGCTACAGTAAAAATAGTACTTAGAAAGAAACAAAACAAAGATAAAACTTACCCTTTAGCGATACGCATAACAAAAGACCGTCGTACTTCCTTTATTCATGTAGGGCATAGTGTGAAGGAAATCGATTGGGATAATATAAACCAACGGGTAAAAAAGTCTCATATAAACTCCGCCAGGCTTAACAACTTCCTCATTAAAAAATTAGCAGACGCAAACAATAGTTCTCTAGAACTGGAAACACAAAAAACTGATGTTTCTTCAAACGCTGTTAAGCAAAAAATTAAGCCGTCACGGGCAATTACTTTTTTCCCGCAAGCTGAGTTGTATTTAGAAAATCTTAAGAATGCCGGAAAATATAATCGATATACAGCAGATAAACCAAGAGTAAAGCATTTCAAAGAGTTTTTAAACGAAAGAGAAATTGCTTTTTCTGATATTTCAACAGGGTTGTTGGAACACTTTAAAATTTATCTTAGAAAGACTAATCTAAGTGAAAGAACGATTATAAACCATCTTGTAGTAATTCGCTCTGTATTTAGCCAAGCTATTAAATCTGAAATTATTAACCCAAAATTCTACCCTTTTGGTAAGGATAAGATAAAAATAAAATTTCCTGATTCTATAAAACTAGGCTTATCGCCAGAAGAAGTTACGAAACTTGAACTGGTGGAGTTCGTGGATAAGCAAACAGAACACCATGCACGCAATCTATGGCTCTTTTCATTTTACCTTGCAGGTATGCGTATATCCGATGTACTGAGATTACGTTGGTCTGACATTCAAGATGGACGACTACATTATTCCATGGGTAAGAACGAAAAGGGAGGGTCTTTAAAAATGCCTGAGAAGGCAATAAAAATAATTGAACAATATAAGTCTGATAAGACGAGTAAGGAAGATTATATTTTCCCTGAACTGAAGAGGTTAGATAAAGATGCAGATAAATTTATTGTTCAACGCACAATTGCCTTTGCGACGAGTAGATTAGATAAATTCTTACGTAATAATGTTGCTCCAGCTGCGGAAATTGAAAAGAAACTGACTATGCATATTGCCCGGCATACATTTGGAAATATTTCCGGGGATAAAATACCAATTCAAATGCTGCAGAAGTTATATAGACATTCCCATGTCACTACAACCATAGGCTATCAGGCCAATTTTATTCATAAGGATACTGATGATGCGTTAGATTCTGTAATAAATTTCTGAATATACGTAATAAAAAACCCGCCCTTTCAGGACGGATTTACTTTAATTTCTGATAGCTTACAGGACTTAAAATATAAGTCCCGTTCAATACGCAGCCCCAAAGGTGGAACAGTAAATGATTCCAGTTCATCTATACTGAAGTATCCAAGTTCATCTTCAAACATACCGGTTACATAACCGAAGCAACAGTTTGATTGTTCATCATAACTTATAGCGTACCATGTTTGAGAACCGCAAGGGTTAAAGAACTTGGCGATGATAGCTGGATCAGCACAGTCAGCCTGTGGGCCAGTTTGTTGGAACGTATCTTTAAGTTCCTGGTTGATAAGATTGATTTTAGGTGTAGTCATAATTGATAATTGTTTTATTAATAAATCTTTCGACAGCCAGGTACAAACCAACGTGCACCAAGCTGTCCTGCAATTAGGAATCTGAAAGAGCATTGATTGCGGGAAAGCGAGCAGTTGGTTGCATGGCATGGCGAGGGATTTGATAAATCAATTATCAACTACGCCTAATACAGCAATATAAGTGAAGAAATTCCGACAATGGGCTGGGTAATCTACTAATGTAAAGAAAGCCTGCTGCAAAATCAGATTTTACAGACAGGCTTTGACATACTAACTAACCATAGATTCCTCAACTTCATCTTTTGATTCCGATTCCTGCCTGTTTAGTATAAGGTCAACAGCTTTCTGTGCCTGAGCAGAAGCAGAGATAATAAACCGCTTATCACCCCGAAACTTATCTAGCCATCCACTGATATAGGCCGCAGAACTCTCAATCTCTTTGTCTAGTATTCCTGTATAGGAATTAAGATAAGAGGCACCCAACTCAGCAATCAGTTCTTCCATGCTGTATGGTTCAGAACCAAACTCGGACATTTCAGTAATTGTCTTTCTACCCAAACGTTTTTCTGCGCCGGTACTATGTACCAGTTCATGAAAAAGGGTGGAATAATAGCTTTCACTGGTTTTAAAGCTTTTCAACTTTGGTAAAACAACATGATCTTTCTCAATGTCGTAATACGCCTTTTTGCCTGTGAAGATTAATAACGGACTATCTGGCATCATGTTAATAATTGCCTCACATTCCAGAATCGGGTCAACATTTTCTGTAAGTAACTCGGGGATTAACTCCTTTGGAATATCCCGGCATTGAGCAATATTGAAGACCTTGTAATACCGGAGCATTGGAACAGTTTTGGCTTTATCACCATCTAATTCTTCCGGTTGCTTCTTTACACTCTTCCAGAACACCACAATATGGCCATGCTCATTCTTGTTAACCGAGCCACCAATCTTTTTAAGTTGATCCCAGGTGAGAAAGAGATTGCGCTCATAATTGAGAGAAAGCAATAACCAGAGATTGATACCCCTGTACGGCCTTTTGCTCATAAGGTTCATTGGAACACCGGCATCAGCCCAGGGCTTTTGCCAGGGAACGGTACCAGCTTCCAAAAGTGCAACAATGCGGTTAGTAACTAATTCGTAGACATCCAACTTTGTGGATGAAGTGTGTTGTGAATCCATAATTCTAAAATTTAATTGTGAAAGAATAATTTCTTTCATTGTATCGGAACAGAACAAAACATATAAGGCAGGGCAGAATGCAAAATGGGTTACGAATAAAATCTAAAAAAAGCATCAACATATCCGATGATAGGGTTTGACAAAAGACCTAAAACGACAAAAGCAAGGGGAACCTCCCCTTGCTTTTGTACTAACTCCGCCATTTCCCAATCTTTCTGGAATAAAGTGTCGCCACCCCTATCGCTTCAAACATTTTGTAGTAATACTTGTTCTTGTTCGAAGTTTCCTTTTCATACCACGGTACTAATTCAGGATAGAGAAACACTAAGTGTTGCATAAATACCTTTGATGTTTTCTTTTTAGCATCAGGGATAAAAAGAAATAAATCTTGAGGGGTATAGGTAATCACTTCGATGTTTCTCATTTGTCCAAGAGCGATTATTGCCCTCATCATATCCCTAAACTCGCTTGTTTGATGCCGTATATGCGGTATTGACAATGCTATCTTACGTATGGTATAAGCATCAATGCACGAGGCCAGGCTGGTAAGTATCACTTCCATCTTTTGAGATGTCCATTTTTGCTTGTGAAGCTTTGACGAGTAATCCACAAGCCGATCTGATTTGACAACTGCTAGCCCCAGGTTTCGTGTGTTAAAACTAAGCCCCAGTATGGTTAGCATTTCCATGTTGGTTAATGAGAAAAGTGAATAATGCACCTCTTGATTTGCGGATACTGTTCTCAGGTATCGACATTACCTTGGCTAAGACTTGCCTGAGATGGTTTTCCTGGTATTTACGGGTATAGGTGAGGAATAGCGGTAAAGCATCCCTATCTTTCAATGTTTCCGCAATTTCATTTGCTAACCTTATTTCATGTTGTTCATAGTGTTGCATATTATTGTTAAAGAGCTTTTAAACTGATAATTTTTACTTGTTCACAGCATCGACGATTATCGTTTCGATATTTATATCATTCGTTTATCGTTCGATATTTATATACATTTTTAAGCAGACCTCAGGGCAGAATACAAAACATATAAAAGACAACTTGTCTTCTACAATACAAGTGATGCCCGAAGGCATCTTTTTTCGTCATGTTTCCATAAATATTTTTAGAAAATGAGATTGATAAAATGGAAGCGACCTTTTCCATGTAAAAATTCTATCTCAATTGAAAAGGTAAAATAAGGGAGGGTAATTTGCTTAAAACGCAAATACTGGGGATAACTGAGATTATTCCTGTTCCCTGTCTTATATATTCCAAAACAATTCTCTACAATCATTCACATAGTCATCGTTTGAAAACGGGACATAAAAATGATACAATGAGTATGTTACCCCAAGAGGCAAAACTTAATGATGATTTTATTTTTGAAAGAGGGAAGCAACGCCCTTTTCGTGATAATACCAAACCTCTTAAGTGCCTGTTTTTAGAATATGAAGATATACCTGCTTCAAATAAAGCTGATAAAGCATTTGATTTACTTTTTGAAGAAATGGTTAAGAATAATTTCCTATGAATACACTAAAACGAATTGCCACATATAGCAGAGTCTCCACCTCAGCTCAGGAGGATCAGCAGACGATACAAACACAACTACTTACCCTTAAGGAGTTTGCCGAAAAGAATGATTATGCCATAATTCAGGAATATACAGATGAAGGATGGAGTGGGGATAGTATTATCAGGCCTGCACTTGATCAATTACGTGTAGATGCAAAGAAAAAAATTTGGGAAGCAGTATTAATTTATGATCCCGATAGATTAGCACGGAGATATTCTTATCAGGAATTGGTAATGGATGAACTAAAAGAGGCTGGTATTGAAGTAATTTTTGTTACCATCTCTACACCAAAAAATAGCGAGGATAAGATTCTGTATGGTGTCAGAGGTTTGTTTGCAGAATATGAGAGAGCAAAAATAGCAGAACGATTCAGGCTTGGCAAATTACGTAAGATTAAAGAAGGTCACCTTATTGTAAGTGAGGCATTATATGGATACAGGTATATACGAAAGCAAGATAAAATTCATGGATATTATGAAATCAATATTGAAGAGGCACATGTTGTAAAAATGATTTTCACAATGGTAGCTGATGAGAAATTAACTCTACGAAGTGTTGTAAAAAAATTACAAGCCTTAAACATCAAACCCCGAAAAAGCAAAAGAGGAGTTTGGAGTACCAGCACACTTACTACTCTTTTAAGAAATAAAGGTTATATCGGAGAAGCCCACTGGGGTAGTTCAATAGCGATAGTTCCTAAAAACCCAACCAATAAAGAAAAATACAGAAAGAACAAAAAGAGCAGCCGGAAGATACGGCCAGAATCAGAATGGTTTATAATCCCCATAACGCCGATAATTGACAGAAAATTATTTTTCCGTGCAAGGGAACAGCTGGAAGAAAATTTCAAGTTATGTCAAAGGAATACTAAGAATGAATACTTGCTATCAAAAAAGATATATTGCCCTTGTGGGAGAAGAAGAACGGGCGAAGGGCCTCAACACGGGAAACATTTATATTACCGGTGTACTGATAGGGTACTCAGCTTTCCATTACCTCATACTTGTAAAGAAAGGGGAATTAATGCCAGGATTGCTGACCAAATAGTTTGGCAAAAAATAACAGAATTGATGACTTCGCCAAAGTTATTATTCAAGCAGGCTGAACGTTGGAGGAATACCCAAAGTATTAAAGTCACTTCATCGGTTGATGAAATACAAGCTATCGAAAAAGAGATAACCAAACTAAAATATGAAGAAGACCGTTACAACAAAGCTTATGGAGCTGAACTATTCACCCTTGAGAAACTTAAAGAATATACAATTCCAATACGGGAGAGAATATCATTATTACAGGCTGAAGTAGACAAAAACAAACAATATGAAAATCAGGTAAAAACAATAGCCTTGCCAGATAAAGAAGACTTAAACATATTTGCAGAAAGGGCAGCTAAGACCCTAAATAATCTGAATTTTACTACAAGGAGGGCGATAATCGTTAATGTCGTAGAAAAGATCATAGGTACACAGGGAAAATTATTAGTTTATGGGAATATAGCAATAAATGAAAACAACCATGTCGCATTCAACTCTAACGATAGGTATGGTTTGAACACAACACGACATCCTGTTTCGC
>JAYVJU010000261.1:0-4373 GCA_043769035.1 Ferruginibacter sp. | reverse complement strand
CCCAATGGCAAACGATGGCAAAGGAGCAAACTGGCTAAGTAAGGAAAGCGGAGTAAAGAACCCTTACTACGGTTCTCAAATGCTTACTTGCGGTAAAACTGTTGAAACGATTAAATAACTTTCATAAATGCTTGCATTAATGAAATGTGTGAATGATGCAATTAATAAACATAATTGTATAACACTATCGGAGCATAGTATTTACACCTTTATAGGTTATAAATATCCTTTCACAATTAAAAATAAATGAAATAAAATGAATAGCGATTAAATTACTGATGATGGCAGTTTTAATCATCACATCCTTTACTGTTTTTGCACAAGCAGATACAGCAAGTAAGCACCATAAGCATAAATCGGGTATGGCAACCTTTACTTGCCCCATGCACCCACAAATTGAAATGGATAAACCCGGCAAGTGTTCTATCTGCGGAATGGATTTGGTAAAATCTAAACAAAAAGCGATGCAAATGTACGCCTGCCCCATGCACCCTGCTGTTACCAGCAAAAAGCCCGGCAAGTGTACTGAGTGTGGTATGGACATGAAATTGACAGACATGGCATATTATTTTTCTATGCATCCCGATGTTGCAAGTAATAAGCCCGGTAAATGCCCGGCTTGTGGCAGTAAATTAAATCTATCTCCAAAAGAAAAAATGAAAATGGAAGTAATGAAAATATACACTTGTCCAATGCACCCGGATGTAACAAGTAAAGAACCGGGAAAGTGTTCTAAGTGTGGTATGAATATGACTAAAAATTAAATAGTAGATACTAACAACCAAATCTTTTAGAATGAAAAAAACAATTCTTTCTGCTATTGTAATAGCATTTGTATTTATTGCCTGCAATTCAAACAGCGATAAAGCAAAAGAGACAACACCAGTAAAAAATACAACAATGGATACAACCCAAAAACCAGCAGATATAAAACCAGTAGCCGAACAATTATATAGCTGCCCCATGCACCCCGAAGTGATTGGAAAAAAAGATGAGAAGTGTTACAAATGCGGAATGAAACTTACCGTGCCGGTAAAAAATTCAGAGACACCTAAGTAAGCCGCAATACTATCAGGAAAAATTCAACCGGTCAAATCCTGTTGAAAAAGAGTTATGGAACATCAGCACCAGTTACAAAAATACACCTGTCCCATGCATCCGCAGATAGTGCAGGATAAGCCTGGCAAATGTCCTTTGTGTGGTATGACGCTGGAGCCAATGGCAAATGCAAATCATACAGATGCCCACGGCAAAAAGGTTAATCATACAGGTATGATTGCCGATTTTAAAAAACGGTTCTATATAGTACTGGCATTAACCATTCCCATCATGTTGTTATCAGAAATGATACAGCACTGGCTCAATATTCATATCAGTTTTCCAGATTCAAAATATGTATTGCTGGTTTTGTCATCTGTCGTTTTCTTTTATGGCGGCTGGCCTTTTCTGAAAGGATTGGTAAATGAAGCAAGGGCAAAGAACCCGGGCATGATGTTTCTGATTGGTTTTGCCATATCAGTAGCTTATATCTACAGTGTGGCAATCGTATTTGGATTGCAAGGCATGGATTTCTTTTGGGAACTGGCAACATTAATACTCATCATGCTGTTAGGACATTGGATAGAAATGAAATCAGTGGCAGGTGCTTCAAGAGAACTGGAATTGCTGGTACAGTTAATGCCCGATGATGCTCACCTGCTCGATGGAGAAAAAGTGAGTGATGTAAAAACACAAACGCTGAAAGAAAATGACAAAATACTTATCAAGCCCGGTAAAAGGGTTGCAGCAGATGGAATAATTAATGAAGGCGAAACCTACCTGAATGAAAGTATGCTTACCGGCGAAAGTAAACCGGTAAAAAAGGTAAAAGGGGATAAAGTAATTGCAGGTTCTATTAATGGTAATGGGGCAATAAAAATTACCGTATCCCACGGGGCAAAAGATTCTTATTTATCGCAGGTAATAAAGTTGGTGCAGGATGCACAAAATTCAAAATCAAATACACAACTATTGGCCGATAAAGCTGCAAAATGGTTAACCGTTATTGCGTTGTTGGCGGGTATCAGTACTTTTTTATACTGGTATATAACTGGCCAATCATTGGCATTTGCAATGGAAAGAATGGTAACAGTAATTGTTATCTGTTGTCCTCATGCTTTGGGTTTGGCAGTTCCATTGGTTGTTGCAAAGTCAACGGCATTATCAGCAAAGAACGGTTTACTTATTAAAAACCGTACTGCATTTGAAAATGCAAGAAAAATCACTACCATAGTATTTGACAAAACAGGAACATTAACCGTTGGTAAATTTGAAGTATCAAAAATTGTATCGCTGCAAAAAGAGTTAAACGAAAATGAAATACTCCGTTTGGCATCAGCGATAGAGCAAAAATCAGAACATCCAATTGCAACAGGCATCTTACAAAAAGTAAAAGATTTATCTATTACTATTCCTGCAACAGAAAATTTCAATGCCATCACAGGCAAAGGGGTAGAAGCAACTGTAGAAGGCAAAAAAATATTAGTTGTAAGTCCGGGATATTTGAAAGAAAACAATTTGATAATTCCCGAAGGGTTTAGTGTTAATGATACGGAAACAGTTGTCTTTTTAATAGTCAATAATCAGTTAGGAGGTTACATTGCTTTGTCAGATGAAATCCGCCCTGAATCAGCCGAAGCAATAAAGACATTAAAAGAAAACAATATCAAATCCATTTTGCTTACAGGCGACAACAGCAAAGTTGCAAAAAGTGTAAGCGACACTTTAGGTATGGATAGTTTTATTGCCGAAGTATTACCACATCAAAAATTAGAAAAAATAAAAGACTTTCAAAGTAAAGGTGAGTTTGTTGCTATGACAGGTGATGGCGTAAACGATGCACCAGCATTAGCTATTGCAGATGTAGGTATTGCCGTAGGGAGTGGTAGCGATATTGCAGCCGAAACAGCAGGTATTGTTTTAGTAAACAGCAATCCAAAAGATATTGTGAGTTTAATTTTATTTGGTAAAGCCACTTATAGGAAAATGATACAGAATTTAATTTGGGCAACGGGTTACAATGTTATTGCATTGCCTTTGGCAGCAGGTGTTTTGTACAAGCAAGGCATTTTGTTAAGTCCGGCAGCAGGTGCCGTCTTAATGACAGTAAGCACAGTTGTAGTTGCCATTAATGCAAGTATGCTAAAAGTAAAAAAGAATCAGGCATCAATTAAATGATATTATTTGAAAATCACAAAATGAAATTTTTAAAATGGCTATACAAAAAACTATTTGTAAAAAAGTGTTGCCGTTAACAATACTTTTTACATTAATCATATCAAATTTGTTCGCTCAACCTGTCCCGATTTTTTCGGGAAAGGTTGTACGATACGACTTGTATGTAAAAGACACCATTGTAAATTTTACAGGAAAAGCAAAACGGGCAATTGCCGTAAATGGACAAATACCAATGCCTACGCTGACATTTACCGAAGGTGACACAGCGGAAATTTATGTACACAATGAATTGAACGAAACAACTTCTTTGCATTGGCACGGATTGTTTTTACCAAATAAAGAAGATGGCGTACCTAATCTTACACAAATGCCAATCAAACCGAATACAACGCATATTTACAGATTTCCAATTATACAACATGGCACACATTGGTATCACAGCCATTCAGGTTTGCAGGAACAAATAGGCATGTACGGAAATTTTGTGATGCTCAAAAAAACAAACGACCCAACTTTTAGAAAAGGCATTGATGATTTGCCAACTGTACCAGTTGTACTAAGTGAGTGGACGGATTACAAGCCAGAAAATGTTCATCGTATGCTGCATAATGCAACTGATTGGTTCGCCATCAAAAAAAATGCTACGCAAAGCTATGGCGAAGCCATAAAAGCAGGGCATTTTAAAACCAAACTAAAAAACGAATGGAAGCGAATGTTGGCAATGGATGTTAGCGATGTGTACTACGATAAAATTTTAATGAATGGCAATCCAAGTACAGATATTAAAAGCATTGACGGAAAACAATTAAAGGCAGGTGATAAAGTAAGGTTGCGTATTTCAAACGGTGGGGCATCTTCTTATTTTTGGCTAACTTATGCAGGTGGAAAAATATCTGTTGTTGCCAATGATGGCAACGATGTAGAGCCAGTAGAAGTTGACAGATTAATTATTGCCGTTTCTGAAACTTACGATGTTGTTGTAACCATTCCAGCAGAAAATACAGCTTTTGAATTTTTAGCAACTACCGAAGACCGAACCAATTCAGCATCATATTATATTGGTAATGGTATTAAACAATTGGTAACGCCACAACCAAGGCTGAAATATTTTGAAGGCATGAAGATGATGAATGACATGATGAAAATGAATGGTGATT
>JAYVJU010000260.1:0-20798 GCA_043769035.1 Ferruginibacter sp. | reverse complement strand
TAACGCTGCCATTTTAACTTCCGGGCATCAAAAGTATAATTATAAATGGAAAGAGTGGAAACACTCATAAAAAAATTACAGGAACAGTTTGCCGCCAATGTACCGGCAAGCCAGTTACTATTAACGGTGCAAATGCTGGAAACAGAATTGTCACATCTTAACAATAATGCCCTGCCGCAAAATAGTTCCATCATTAATGTAGATATTCCACAAACCATTTTGCCCGCTGCAAAACCCGAAGAAGAAAAAACTGTAGAGGTATTGCAGGTAGATGAGGCTGAAATAGAAGCAGAGCTGGAAGAAATAAAACGCAATGCCGAAGCGGTAAAAAAAATGAGTGTACAAAATAAACCATCGCTCATTTTTGAGGAAGAAGAGGATCAGCATATTCCCACTTTGGCACATCATTTATCCGATCCCTCCAATACAAAAAAAGAAATTAATGAATCCGTTGTAAATAACAACGCCTCGTTAAATGATAAATTAAAACAAAGCAAAATAGACCTTGGTGATACTTTAACCGAAGCTCCCATAAGGGATTTGAAAAAAGCCATTGGTGTAAATGATCGTTTTTTATACATCAATGAATTATTCCGTGGCGATGAAAGTATGTATGAACGCAGTATAAAAACCATTAACGGTTTTTCTATTTTACCCGAAGCAGAGTACTGGATTCAAAGAGAGCTGAAAGTAAAACTGGGCTGGAGCGACGCCAATGAAACTGTAAAAGAATTTACTCAATTGGTTAAAAGGCGATTTACCTGAAGCTCTGTTCTATCTGATTTAAACTAACAATGCAATCTTCATCAAATAAAATTGATTGGCATACAATAGCACTGTCAGGGTATTTTATTTTCTCCGTTACTTTTGCTATTTTTTGGTCTAAAAATTTCACTTCATTTACAGATAAAAAAGGTGATGAATACTTCTATTATATCGGCTATAATATTGTTTTATCTCTTTTATTCTTTTTGCTTTTTGCCGTAGTCAGAAAAAAAATCCGGCAAATAATATTAATACTAATACCTGTCTTATCAGTAATCCCATCTGTTATTTTAACATTGGTAATTGAGGCTGGGTTTACTAAAAGATCTACTACCGTTTCTGATCTACTCACATACGGCATTGTTTATCCTTCAATAAATTTATTAGTTTATCTTTTTTTTAAAGCTAAATTATTTAAGGCAAGCTAATGTTTGATTGTATGTAGTTTATAATTTTTTCTGTAGCCCCTGCATTTCTATATACATACTCCTTAGCAGTTTCACCACTCTCGTTATGATAGTCCACATCAGTATCCCAGTTATTTATTACTTCACGCAATTCATTCGTGTCGCATATACTTTCTGCTGCGCCAGTTTCCACCAGATCAACCGCTTCAAAATACTTTTCATAATTCTCTCCAATAATTACAGGTTTACCCCAAACTGCTGCCTCAAGTATATTGTGTATCCCATCATTGGTAAATCCACCACCAACATAATTAATATGCCCAAAGCTGTATAAGCGACTCAGCATGCCAATGGTATCCACTATTAAAGTATTAAACTCGTTAACAGTATTTATTTTATCTGGCGACTGTTCTAATTCGGTATAGCAAATTGATTTTTTAAACATCTTTTTAATACTGTCTATATGATCTTTGTCCAGTTCATGTGGTACCAGTATTATTTTTTGCTGATGATGGGTTTCATCGCCATAAGCCGCTAAAATAATTTCATCATCTTCCCAGGTGCTGCCTGCAACAATTACTTTTTCATTATTGCAAAACGATCGTATTATTTCCGAGTCCAGTGTTTGACCGGCAATATCTATTACACGGTCAAATCTTGTATCGCCGCTTATGCTCACATTTTGTGTTATGCCAATACTTTCCAGCATTTTTTTTGATGCTTCATTCTGCACAAAGAAATGATCAAAATTTTCCAGCATTTGTTTCCAGATGCCGCCGTACCATTTAAAAAATGGCTGGTCTTTTCTAAAAATACCCGACACCAGCAAAACAGGTATCTGCCGTTTTTTCAACTCCTGCAAATAATAAAACCAATACTCATACTTAACCCATAACACCAGCGAAGGATTTATAGACGCAATGAATTTTTTTGCTGAAAAAACATTTTCCATCGGCAGGTAAAAAATATAATCAGCACCCTTATAATTTTTACAGGCTTCAAAGCCGCTGGGAGAAAAAAAGGTAAGTACAATTTTTATTTGTGGATGCTTAGCTTTTAATTGTTCTAAAACCGGCCGGCCCTGTTCAAATTCACCAAGGCTGGCACAATGCATCCATACTGTTTTTGATGCATCAGCATGATCAATTATTGGAAAAACCCTTCTTCCTTCAAGCCATAACCTTGCTTTGGGGTTCCATAAAGCAGCCAGCCTGATACCTGCAGAATACAGGAAAAGAAATATATTGTAGAATAGTTTACTCAAAAGCAATTTTGTAGCAAATCTATATAAAAAAGCCTATTGCAAAACTAATACCGCTATTATCAACTCCCTTTTGCCAACTGCTGCCCGAATGTTATCTTTGCCCACGTTAAAAATTGATTTATGAGGCCTTTACAAATGGTAGATACTAAAACCCAGTATCACAAAATAAAAACTGAAGTAGATGCTGCTGTATTAGCCGTTTTAGAAAGCTCTGCTTTTATTGGTGGTAAAGTGGTTGCCACTTTCGCCGATAACCTTGCCAAATATCATAACAGTAAACATTGTATCCCTTGTGGCAACGGCACCGATGCTTTACAAATTGCCATGATGGCATTGGGCCTGCAACCCGGCGATGAAGTAATAACACCCTCTTTTACCTATATAGCTACTGTAGAGGTAGCGGCACTGCTGCATATAAAACCTGTTTTTGTTGAAGTAGATGCCAAAACATTTTGCATGGATTCTGCGGCTGTTGAAAAAGCCATTACCCCAAAAACAAAAGCTATTGTACCGGTACATTTATATGGCCACGCTGCCAATATGGAAGCCATAATGAAAATTGCTGCGGAGCATAATTTATACGTAATTGAAGATAATGCCCAGGGCATTGGTAACGATTATACTTTTAGTGATGGTACCACAAAAAAAACCGGCAGCATCGGGCATATTGGCTGTACTTCGTTTTACCCAAGCAAAAACCTGGGCGCTTATGGCGATGGTGGTGCTATGTTTACCAACGATGATGAACTGGCTAATAAATTAAGAATGATAGCATCACACGGGCAAAGCAAAAGGTACTATCACGATGTAGTAGGTTGTAACTCCAGGCTGGATGCAGTACAGGCCGCCATACTTGATATTAAACTGGCTCATTTAGATGAATACATAGCTGCCCGAAGAAAAGCTGCTGATTTTTACGATAATGCCTTTGCCAATAATAAAAAGATAACCACGCCGTTTAGAGATGCGGCAAATAAGCATGTATTTCACCAGTACACTTTGCTTTTAGAAGGTGTTGACAGGGATGCATTGCACCAGTTTTTAGCCGACAATGATATTCCATCTATGATTTATTACCCGGTGCCGGCCCACAGGCAAAAAATGTTTGATGCTTTTGGTGGCAGCAGTTACCAGTTACCAACAACAGATTGGCTTACCGAACGGGTAATAAGCTTACCTATTCATACAGAGCTGGATGAGGAACAACAAACATTTATTATAACCAGGGTTTTAGAATTTGTAAATAAATAAAAATGAAGATTGCAGTTGTAGGCACAGGATATGTTGGTTTGGTTTCGGGTACTTGTTTTGCAGAAACGGGGAATAATGTTATTTGTGTTGATATAGATAAAAACAAAGTAGATAAATTATCTGCCGGAAAGATTACCATTTTTGAGCCCGGCCTTGAAAAATTATTTTTACGTAACCAAAAAGAAGACCGCTTACATTTTACAACTTCTCTTGCCGAAGCAATAAAAGGCGCTAAAGTAATTATACTGGCACTACCTACACCACCGGGTGAAGATGGCAGTGCAGATTTAAAATATATTTTAGGTGTGGCCGATGACCTGGGAAAACTGATTACAGATTACACTGTAATTGTTGACAAAAGCACTGTGCCTGTAGGTACAGCAGAAAAAGTACATGCAGCCATTGCAAAAAATGCAAAAGCCTCATTTGATGTGGTTAGTAACCCGGAATTTTTACGTGAGGGTGTTGCAGTAGGTGATTTTATGAAACCCGACAGGGTTATTATCGGTACCACTTCGGAAAGAGCAAAAAAAATAATGAATGATCTGTATTCTCCTTTTGTTCGCCAGGGTAACCCGATTATTTTTATGGACGAAAAAAGTGCAGAGCTTACCAAATATGCCGCTAATTCTTTTTTGGCAACCAAAATAACCTTTATGAACGAAATTGCCCAGTTGTGCGAACGGTTGGGTGCAGATGTTGACATGATACGAAGAGGACTTGGAACTGATGAAAGAATTGGCAAACGTTTTTTATTCCCGGGTATTGGTTATGGAGGCAGTTGTTTTCCAAAAGATGTTAGAGCTCTGGAAAAATCTGCCCGGCAGGTAAATTATGATTTTAAAATATTAAATGCTGTAATGCAGGTTAACGACAACCAAAAGCTGCACTTAATACCTGCTATAAAAGCTTATTTTAAAAACGACCTTAAAGGAAAAACAATTGCACTATGGGGACTGGCATTTAAACCCAATACAGATGATGTGAGGGAAGCACCGGCTTTATATATTATTGAAGAATTATTGAAAGAAGGAGCCGCAGTAAGCGCCTACGATCCGGAGGCAATGAATAATGTAAAAGGATTATTGGGCGATAAGATAACTTTTCACGAAATGCAGTACGATGCTTTGACAAATGCAGACATATTGATAATTGCAACCGAATGGAGTGAATTCCGTACTCCTGATTTTGAGAAAATAGCTGCGTTGCTGAAAAATAAAGTGATCTTCGACGGAAGAAATTTATTTGACCTTAAACAAATGGAAGAACTGGGTTTTCATTACGTAAGCATTGGAAGAAGGACAGTAAATCAGTTAACAAAGTAAGTAGTTGATAGATGAAGGCAAAACAATTTTATTAAATGGCAGGGTAGGTATTTTGAATTTTTTATCGATTTATTCAAGAAGGTTACCATGTTATCACTATGGATAATTAAATTATCCTGCAATCTTTAAAACAGAACATCGTTTAAACTTAAAAGAATTTAAAAATAAAACCGTAATCATTAATGTACCAGAACTTAATTGACAAAAAAAAGAAATTAGCTGTAATAGGCTTAGGCTATGTAGGGTTACCCATTGCACTGGAATTTGCAAAAAAGTTAAAAGTAATAGGCTTTGATATTAATGCAAAGCGGGTGGAAATGATGCGTAATAATATTGACCCCAGCCAGGAGTTGGAGAGCAGTGCATTTGAAGGATGCGACATTGAATTTACCAACGACCTGGAAGTATTGAAGCAGGCTAACTTTTTTATTGTAGCCGTACCCACTCCTGTTGATGAACATAACGTACCCGACCTGGTTCCTGTACAAAGAGCCAGCGAAACCATTGGTAAAGTGGTAAAGAAAGGGGATTACGTGGTTTTTGAAAGTACAGTTTACCCCGGCTGCACCGAAGAAGATTGTTTACCCATTATTGAAAAATTAAGCGGTATAAAAAATGTTACCGATTTTAAATTAGGTTATTCGCCGGAAAGAATTAACCCGGGAGATAAAGAACATACTTTGTCCAGTATTGTAAAAGTGGTGAGCGGCTGCGATGCAGAAAGCCTTGATGTAATTGCCAGAGTATATGAACTTGTTGTAAAAGCCGGCGTACATAAAGCATCGTCAATTAAAGTTGCCGAAGCTGCAAAAATTATTGAGAACACACAGCGTGACCTTAATATTGCTTTAATGAATGAGCTCAGCATCATCTTCGATAAAATGAATATTAACACCTACGAAGTACTGGAAGCTGCAGGTACCAAATGGAATTTTTTAAAATTTCAGCCTGGGCTTGTTGGCGGGCATTGTATTGGTGTTGACCCATACTATCTTACTCACAAATCAAAAGAACTGGGGTATGATAGCCAGGTAATTTTAGCCGGCCGTGCTATTAACGATGGTATGGCAAATTATGTGGCAAGAAAAGTTTTACAGCACATTATACAAAACAGCGGTAATGTAAAAAATGCCAAAGTGCTGGTAATGGGTGCCACTTTTAAAGAAAATGTAAGCGATATACGCAACAGCAAAGTGGCAGATGTTGTAAAGGAGCTAAAATCATTTTCGCTTAATGTGGATGTAACAGATCCTTATGCTGAAAGTGCTGAACTGAAACATGAGTATGGGTTTGAGCTGGCTACAGCAACTGCAACAGACTATGATGCGGTAATTATAACAGTACCACACAATGAGTATAAAAAATTAGACGATGCTTATTTTACTTCAATAACAAAAGAAAAAGCGATGGTTGCAGATTTAAAAGGTATTTACAGAAATAAATTAAGCAGCAGAACTTACTGGAGTTTGTAAACCCACCCGGTAAAGTAATGTAAATACAGTATTAAAAAAGTAAAGGACAAACTAATAAAACTAATGGCTCAACAATTAAATGCAGATATGGGGCAGAGCTCCCCTTTAGGGGATGGGGGTAGCAACAGCAGTTTTTTAGTAACCGGAGGCGCCGGTTTTATTGGCAGCCATATTGCAGAATACTTATTAAAGCATGGCGCCAAAAAAGTAAGAGTACTCGACAATATGGTGAATGGCTTTAACAGCAACCTTGATATTTTAAGACAATACCCCGGCTTTGAATTTATTGAAGGTGATATCAGGAATATTGAAACCTGTTTAAAAGCCTGCGAAGGCATTGACTATATAAGCCACCAGGCTGCACTGGGCTCTGTACCAAGAAGCATTAAAGAACCGGTATATTTTAATGATGTAAATGTGAATGGTTTTGTAAATATGCTTAATGCTGCGGTAAACAGTAAAGTAAAAACTTTTGTGTATGCATCTTCCTCATCTGTTTATGGAGATGAACTGACCTTACCAAAAAAAGAAAATAAAATCGGTAATTGTTTATCGCCTTATGCCGCAACAAAAAAAATAAACGAACTGTATGCGCAGGTTTTTGCAGATGTGTATGGCATTAAGCAGATCGGGCTAAGGTATTTTAATATTTTTGGGCCAAGACAGGACCCTGATGGCCCGTATGCAGCAGTTATTCCCTTATTTGTAAAAGGTATTTTAAAACAAACGCCTGTTTATATTAACGGCGATGGCGGGCAAACCAGGGATTTTACTTTTGTTGATAATGCTGTACAGATGAACATTAAAGCCATGCTTACTGAGAATGAAGCAGCATTTAATAAAGCATATAACGTAGCAGTAGGTGAAAGGTTTGCCGTAAATGATTTATATAAAACCTGCCAAACTCAGTTAGGCAGCGATTTTAAAGCCACTTACAGGGAACCAAGAGTTGGTGACATAAGAGATTCTTTAGCTGATATTTCCCTTGCAAAAGAATTACTAAATTATCAGCCTGTAAAAAAATTTGAAGATGGTTTGGTTGAAACTATTAATTATTTTAAGCAACTTTATAGTTAATGGATAATGGTTTAATGGATAATGAATAATTCTTTAATTTCAAAGTCTATTACAATATTCCAAAAAGTTTTTGTTTTGAAAACATTATCCATTATTTCATTTTCAATTATTAATTAAAAATGCCTTTGATTAAAACAGATTTTCCCGGACTGCTGATTTTTGAACCAAAAGTGTTTGAAGATGACCGTGGTTATTTTTTTGAAAGCTATAACGAAAGATCATTTACAGCCGAAGGCATTACAATAAAGTTTGTACAGGATAACCAGGCGCAATCATCTTACGGCGTAATACGGGGTTTGCATTACCAGTTAAACCCTTTTGCACAAATAAAATTAATACGGGTATTAAGCGGTGCTATTTTAGATGTGGCTGTTGATATCCGCAAAGGCTCTCCCACTTATGGCAAGGTATTTACACTTGAATTATCTGCAGCAAATAAAAAGCAATTATTGATACCCAAAGGATTTGCACACGGCTATTCTGTTTTAAGCGAAACTGCCGAAGTTTTTTATAAGTGTGATGAGTTTTACCATAAAGAATGTGAAGGCGGTATAATGTATAACGATCCTGCTTTACATATTAACTGGCAAATTCCTGCAGGTAAAGCCATTATTTCAGAAAAAGACATGCTGCATCCCGGACTACATAACTGTGTAAATAATTTTTCCTTTTAAAAAATTAAGGTGGCAACAGGTACAACAATTTTAATTACAGGCGCTAATGGCCAACTGGGTAAAGAGTTCAGGGCTTTGGCAGCCTTGTTTCCGCAATACAATTTTTTATTTGTCGGCAGAGAAGAATTAGCCATTGAAAATGCCGAAGCGATAAAAAAATATTTTACTGATCACCCCATACATTTTTGTGTTAACTGTGCAGCTTATACTGCTGTTGATAAAGCCGAAACAGATAAGGAAACTGCATTTTTAATTAACGCCACAGCGGTAGGTAACCTTGCTGCTGTTTGCGAAAATTTTAAAACACAGCTCATTCATATTTCAACCGATTATGTTTTTGATGGTACTGCACAGCAAGCCTACAAGGAAACGGATGCCACCAATCCAATTGGTATTTACGGCCAATCCAAATTAAAAGGCGAAGAACTGGCATTACAAAATAATCCTTCAACCATCATCATAAGAACCTCCTGGGTATTTTCCTCCTTTGGAAATAATTTTGTGAAGACAATGCTGCGGTTGATGAAAGAAAGAGACAGTATTAATGTTGTGAATGATCAATACGGCTGCCCGACTTATGCGGCAGATCTGGCAGCTGCAATAATGGCTATCGTAGATAAAAAGTCAAAAGTAATTTCTAACGACCAGGTATTTAATTATTGTAACGATGGTATTATAAACTGGTATCAATTTGCTGTTGCAATAAAAGAGTTAACACAAAGTAACTGCATTGTTAATCCAATACCAACTACACAATATCCAACCCCGGCAAAGAGAGCAGCATACACTGCTTTAGATACCACTTTAATTAAGGATACTTTTGGCATTACTATTCTCGAATGGAAGTCGAGTTTGAGGAAGTGTTTGGGGCTATTGGGATAGATTTCCATTTAAAATTTGTTATAATTTAAAACTGCCTGAACTTGTTATCAAAGCCTGAATGGTTTATCAAAGCAGGAATTTTGGCAAAGAGGTCTGTATTACTCCAATCTGCAACACAGCTATTAAAAATATTTTCACATATTTTGATGACCTTTTACTAAAAATGGCATTTAATACTATAAGCCTATAAAATGACTGATAAAGTAATCATAGAACATTTACAACAGAACAAATACTCATCAGCCGTAAAAGGCCTATACAGTATTTTACCTCTTGTAAAAAAACATATAAAGGCAAATAGCGGTACAGCAGATGATGCCCAGGATATTTTTCAGGATGCATTGGTAATACTGTGTAAAAAAGTGCAGTCAGGAAATTTTATACTTACCGTTCCCTTGAAAACTTATTTACTGGCCATAGTAAAAAATTGCTGGCTACAGGAGCTAAGGCAACGCAAGAAATTACCGACCGGAGAAACGCCTGATGATATTGTAAGTATAGAAACAGATGAAGAACCAGGATTCATTTTAGCTAAAAATGCTTTTGATTTATTGGGTGAAAAATGCAGGCAACTTTTGATGTTGTTTTATTTTAAACAACACAGTTTTAAAACAATTGCTGTTGAACTTTCCTTCAGTGATGAAAAAACAGCAAAGAATCAAAAGTACCGGTGTCTGCAGAAAGCAAAAGAAAATTATGTAACCCTCTCAAAAAACGGCGCTCATGAATAACAACAGTATAGCAATAAGTAATTACCTGCAAAATCAGATGAGCCCAGATGAAAGAGCCGCATTTGAAGAGCAACTGGCTGCTGATAAAGAGCTACAGTATGAATTGCAGGTACAACGGCAGATAATTAAAGCTGCTGAGTATGGCGGCTTAAAATTGGAGTTTGCAAAAGCAATCAGGCAAAAAATTATTATTAGAAATACAATCACATGGGGGGTAATAATTGTCATCAGCATAGCAACTATACTATTATATAATTTCCGACATAGTATTTTTCCAGATGAACTGACTTTTGCGAAACAAGACACTGCTAAAATACAGGAAGAAACAAATGACAACCAGCATTTTATCAATCCGCCATTACAAGCCATTGATGTTCCATTCAGTGAATACAGTTTTGAGGCTGAAAAAGGTGACACGATATTCCATTCCTCAGGTTCAATTATTTATTTTCCTCCCTTTGCAATAGTAGATCAATCAGGCAAAACAATTACCGGAATAGTGAAAATTACCTATCGTGAATTTGCAGATCCGATTGATTTTTTTGTATCGGGTATTCCTATGGAATATGATTCGGCTGGCAGAAAATATAATTTTGAATCGTCGGGCATGTGTGAGATAAATGCCTACAAGGATAACAAAGCTGTTTTTGTTAACCCGCAGGCAATGCCACAGATTAATCTTTCTGGAAAAAATAATAGCCCATTGCATAATGTATATTTTCTTGACACTATTACCCGTAGTTGGAAATACAATGGAAAAGATATCATTACAGAAGTAAAAAATGTTGTCCGCAAAAAAGCAGTTCCGGCAAATACAGCATCTTTTGAAAATAGTAGCATTCCAACAAAACCGCTTAAACCGATGATGGCTTCAGATGACCGCCAGTCATTCAACGTTCAAATTGATCCGGATTCATTTGAAGAACTATTGGTGTACGACGGGTTAAGGTTTGAAGTGGTAGATGAAAGCACTTACCGGCCCTCAGATGCAAATGAACACTGGGACAATTTAAAACTTGAACGCAGCAATACAGAAGGCATCTACAGTATTACTTTTACCAATGTCAGAAGAAAAGTTTCTTATAAAGTACGCCCTGTACTGAGGGATACTGATTACGCTGCCGCATTAAAAGTTTTTAATGAAAAGAACAAAGCTTACGAAGATGCTTTAAAAAACAGACTTGCAAAAGATGAGAGGGAGTCGGATACTATTAGTGTAAAAAATAAACAATTGCAGGAAAAATGGAATGCCGACAAAGAATGGAATGATAAATTGAATGCACTTATTGTTGAAAGAAATAAAAAGCTGAAGGAAATAAGGCAAAGCAAATTGGAGGAGATGGAGAAACAGATACTGGCAGATAAACAAATGGCAGAAGATCGGTTTCTGTTGATTGAAATGAACCAGGCAAAGTATTCAATGGATATGCGTTTAAGTGCAGAAATAATGAGGACTTTCACTATCAATAATTTCGGTATCTGGAATTGCGACCATCCGCAATACCCTAACAATGAGGTGCCTTTATTTGTAAACTACACCGACAGCTTACGCAATACAATTTCGTTGTATTCCATCGCCGTAGTGTATAAAGGATTTAATGGGATTACCCAGTTTTCTCCATCTGCAAATATCCGTGTAATACCCGGATCAGAAAATATGATCTGGAGCATAATAGATGGCTCGTTTTACTATTTTACTTATAAAGATTTTATGGAAGCCGGAATTAACAGCAATAGTAAAACATTTACATTCAGGATGCGAAAGTCAATGAAAAAAATTTCATCGTATAATGAGATTAGAGAATTGATAGAAAAGTTATAGCTGTTTTCAACAAAACACAATTAAAGCTCATTAATGATTTGCCGTACAAGTGTGCGACGCCAATGAAGCCAAATAGGATTACTAAAGTCCGTTACAAAATAAAAAAGCTACACAAAGTGTAGCTTTTACTATTAAAATTTATTTCTTTTACTTCATCGTAAACCCTTCCAGAAACTTAGTGGTAAAATTACCGCTTCTAAAGTCGGGGTGTTTCATTAATTGTAAATGAAAAGGAATGGTTGTTTTTACACCCTCAATTACATATTCACTTAATGCACGGCTCATGGTATCAATAGCTTCCTGGCGGGTTTGTGCCACGGCAATCAGTTTACCAATCATGCTGTCGTAATAAGGTGGAATAACATAACCTGCATACACATGACTGTCCACACGTACGCCATGCCCGCCGGGTTGGTGCAGTACTGTTATTTTTCCGGGGCTTGGGCGAAAATCATTGTACGGATCTTCGGCATTAATGCGGCACTCGATGGCGTGCATTACAGGTATATAATTTATACCTTTAAGTTTATCGCCGGCAGCAATCATTATCTGCTCTTTAATTAAATCGTAGTTAATAACTTCTTCTGTTACACAATGCTCTACCTGTATACGGGTATTCATTTCCATAAAGTAGAAATTGCGGTGTTTGTCAACCAGAAATTCTACAGTACCCACACCTTCATATGCAATAGAGGCCGCCGCTTTTATTGCAGCTTCGCCCATTCTCTCCCTCAGTTCCGGCGTCATAAACGGAGAGGGAGATTCTTCAACTAGTTTTTGATGACGGCGCTGAATAGAACAATCTCTTTCGCTTAAATGGCAAACCTGTCCATGCTGGTCGCCTACAATTTGTATTTCTATATGGCGTGGCTCTTCTACAAATTTTTCCATGTAGATGCCATCATTTTTAAATGATGCTGCCGCTTCGGTCTTTGCATTTTCAAAGGCCTTTTCAATTTCTTCTTCGGCCCAAACCACTCTCATACCTTTTCCACCACCACCTGCTGTTGCTTTTAATATAACAGGATAGCCCACTTCTTTGGCAGATAATTTAGCATGCTCTACACTTTCCAGTAAACCTTCTACACCGGGTACAACAGGTACTCCGGCAGCTATCATGGTTTGCTTGGCAGTTATTTTATCTCCCATGGCATTGATCATTTCGGGAGTGGGGCCAATAAACTTAATGCCATGATCGCCACAAATTTTTGCAAACTTGCTGTTCTCTGCCAAAAAACCATAACCCGGATGTATTGCATCGGCATTAGTAATTTCGGCAGCGGCCATAATATGGGCCATGTTTAAATAACTATCTGCACTGGCGGGTTTACCAATACAAACAGCTTCGTCGGCAAATTTTACATGCAGGCTGTCTTTATCGGCAGTGGAATAAACTGCAACTGTTTTAATACCCATTTCTTTACAGGTACGTATAACACGTAATGCAATTTCTCCACGGTTAGCAATTAATATCTTTTTAAACACAATTGATAAATTAAAAATTAAAAATTAAAAATTAAAAATTTTCAAAAATGCTGGAGACCTTTTGATTTTTGAATTTTGAATTTTTATTTAGGAAGGGTCAACCAAAAATAAAGGTTGATCGTACTCTACAGGGCTGGCATCTTCTACCAACACTTTTACAATTTTTCCTTTTATCTCACTTTCAATTTCGTTGAAAAGTTTCATTGCTTCAATAATACATACCACTTTACCCGGTGTAACTTCGTCGCCAACGGAGGCAAATATTGGTTTACCCGGTCCCGCCTGGCGGTAAAATGTACCGATCATCGGGCTTTTTATGGTTATTAAATTATCGGCTTTAGGAGCTTCGGCTGGTTTTGCTGCCGCTGGTGGCGGTGTAGCTGCCGGTGCCTGTGGAGCAGCATAGTTAACAGGTGCTGCGTTGGCTACTATGTGTTGTACGGGGTCCTTCTTTTGTTTAACGGTAATTTTAACGCCTTCTTCTTCGATGGTTATTTCTCCAATATTGGTTTTGTTGATGAGTTTAACCAACTCCTGAATTTGTTTAATGTCCATGCTATAAGTTTTTGTTTAGTTAATGGAAAAAATCATAGGGGCTGCTAAGGTAGTAAATGATTATGCAAAAAACCAAGTTTTATCAAAATAAAAAAAATGAAAAAAAGCCTTTTTTGGGCTAAAATGGGCTAAAAATGTGCAAAAAATACCAAAAAAACTATAAAAAATGGCAGAAAACAAAAATGGATGATAAGGTTATTTATCATCCATTTTTGTAAAATTATTACTGTAAAATTATGCCTTCACTCTTTCTATATATTCCCCTGTTTTACTGTTAACCCTTATCAACTCGCCTTCGTTTACAAATAGCGGAACATTTACAGTAGCGCCGGTTTCAACTGTAGCTGGTTTTAATGTTTTGGTAGCAGTATCTCCCCTCATACCAGGTTCGCTGTAGGTTACCAGTAATACGATTTTGTCTGGTAGCTCCACACCCATTGGCTGGTCAGTTTCGCCATTTATCAGTACCGATACTTCCTGTCCGTCCTTTAAAAAATTGGGTGCATCAATCATCGCTTCTGCCACAGTTATCTGTTCAAAAGTTTCAGTATCCATAAAACTGTATCCCGTATCATCTTTATATAAATACTGGTAAGCTTTTTTCTCAACTCTAACCGGGAAGATGGTCTCGCCACTGTTCCAGGTTAATTCAATGGTACGGGCATTATCAACCCCTTTTAGTTTTGCCCAAACCTTTGCTGCAGCACGGGCTGTTTTATTTTGTCCAAACTCAATTACTGAATATAAACTGCCATCAACCTTAATGATGAGTCCTGAACGCATATCTGCTGTAGTTGCCATAATAGCTTTTATTTTAGTGGGTGCAAAAGTAGTAATAGTAATGCTAAATAAGAAATCGGTGTTTGGGCATACACAAGTACATGGGCAATAGCCCTTAACATTTTGTTTTCAGGTAAAAAATATAGCTTTATAAAAAATTACGTAGTGAAAAAATATTTTCTTTATGCTTTGCTGATGCTTATTGGTGCAACCGGCTTTTCCCAAACCGATACTTCGTTAATATACCTGCGGTTTCCTATGGTACCCTCTTTTAAACTTATAAATATTGCCGACAGCAGCATATTTACCAAAGAAAAACTTAAAAAGAAGAAGGCCACGGTTATTATGATGTTTAGCCCGGATTGTGAGCATTGCCAGGCAGAAACCAAAGAACTTACTGCAAAGATCGACCTGTTTAAAAAGGCACAAATTATAATGGTGTCGCCTATTGACTTTAATTACATGAAGGAATTTTACAACGAATATAAAATTGCAGATTTCCCAAACATTACTATGGGTAGGGATCCTACATATTTTTTAGGCACTTTTTATAAAGTACGCTCCTTCCCTTCTATTTTTGTGTATGATAAAAAAGGGAAACTGGTACATTCATTTACCGGAAGTACGCCGGTTGAAGATATTGCAGCAGCATTAAAACTCCCTTCTCCTTATTAAAAAAAGTTTTATGAAAAAAATTGGTCTGGCTTTTTGTATGTTCTTTTTAATTGCAGCCGTATTTGCACAATCCGACACCACTGCACCATATTTTAAAACAAAACTGATCCCTTCGTTTAAACTATTAAATGTTGACTCGGTTTTGTTTACCGAATCGGTTCTGGTAAAAAATAAGCATACCCTTTTTATGCTTTTTAACCCCGACTGCGGACATTGTAAAGAACAACTGGAACTGTTATTAACCATACCGGAAATAACTCAAAACACACAGGTAATTTTAGCCACCGGCGAACCCCTGCATAAGTTAAAGACATTTAGAGAGAAATATGAGTTAGATAAATACCCTTTTATTTTTATTGGTAAAGATTATAAATATTTTTTTGGCGGCTATTTTCAACCCAGAACCATACCGGTACTGGCATTTTATAATAAAGAGCAAAAGTTCGTAAGCCTTCACCAGGGTAACGCTACAAAAAAACAGGTGCAAAAATCGCTGGAGTAGAAATAGTTATTTGATAAACCGTTGATTCCATACAACTTCATTTTCTATAACTATCCTAACATCATAAACACCTTTACCCAGGTTATCTACAGGAATCTGAATGATGGTATTGAGGGAAGCACTGCGTATTCTTTTTAATAGTTGCCCCGATATAGATTGTATAAACACATTTACAACTCCCGAAATTTTTGCGCTGCCTTTGTATTGCAAGGTAAGTACATCTTTAACAGGTACAGGATACATTACCCAGTTATTGTTTTTTCCCGTAACTACTATAATGCTTGCAGAATATTCTGTTTGCTCTTTATCAGTTATACATTTTAAACGGTAATAATTTTCTCCGGCAGCAGCTTTATAATCTAAGTACTGATAAGTTTTATTGGGGTTAAAGTTTACAGTTGCCTGATAAGCAATATCTGTCCAGGTAATATTATCGGCACTCCTTTGAATAATAAATGTTTTAATGCCTGGTAATTTTTGCTGCCATTTAATGACTACTGCTTTCTTTTTATCGTCGTACACAACGGTAATGCCGGGAGCAGTTTTTAAAATCCAGGAACTGCAACATGTAAAAATTAATAAAACAGCAACAAAGGGCTTGTTCATCTAAAAAGGTTAATTGCCTACCTAACGAAAAAAACTGTCCAAACTATCTTACCAAATCGTTAAAAGATTTTACCTGCTTTTTTAAGCCTGATCAATATCAGCATAAAATGTCAAAAACTTCATCCCCCTCAATTAACTAATCAATTACCTTTGCGCCGAAAATAATTTCTTAAAAAATAAACAGATAGTATATGAAAGTAACCGTTGTAGGTGCCGGAGCCGTGGGTGCAACCTGTGCCGATAATATTGCCCGTAAAGAATTGTGTAACGAACTTGTTTTGTTAGACATTAAAGAAGGCGTTGCCGAAGGCAAGGCGCAGGATATGATGCAAACCGCCACCCTGCTTGGTTTTGACACCAAAATTACCGGCAGCACCAACGATTATACCAAAACTGCAGGCAGCGATGTTGTGGTTATTACCAGCGGCTTACCCCGTAAACCCGGTATGACCCGTGAAGAACTGATTGGTGTAAATGCAGGTATTGTTAAAGGCGTGTGTGAGAATATTCTAAAACACTCTCCCAATGCTATCATTATTGTTATAAGCAACCCGATGGATACCATGACTTACCTGGCATTAAAATCTACCGGTTTACCAAAAAACAGGATCATTGGAATGGGTGGTACATTAGACAGTGCCCGTTTTAAATACCAGTTGAGCCAGCACTTAGGTTGCAGCCCCGCTGACTTAAATGCAGTTGTAGTTGGCGGACATGGTGATACCACTATGATACCATTAATAAGCAAAGCTACCTGGAACAGTGTACCTGTTACCAAATTTTTAAGTACTGAGCAGCAGGAAAAAATTGTAAAAGACACCATGGTAGGCGGCGCTACATTAACTGCATTGATTGGCACTTCTGCCTGGTATGCACCCGGTGCTGCAGGCGCTGCGTTGGTAGAGAGTATTTTACGTGACGAGAAAAAATTATTTACCTGCTGCGTGGCACTGGATGGTGAATATGGACAAAAAGATATTTGCCTTGGTGTACCGGTAATCATCGGCAAAGGTGGTTGGGAAAAAATTCTTGACTTTGATTTGAATGCTGATGAAAAAGCAGCTTTTGAAAAAAGCGCTGCTGCCGTAAAAAGTATGAATGATGTATTGGCTACTTTGTAAAAGCTGATTAACAAAATAAAAAAAGCCATCCGGTAACATCCGGGTGGCTTTTTTGTTTCTTAAATCGGCAAAGCAACAACAAACAGTTACACTATATTTGCCGCATAATTTCTAATCAATTCTTATAATTTAGTATCCATGCTTAAAATTCTTACGGTTGCCGGTCTTGCTACGTTCGAAATATATGCGGCTATACCTGCCGGCTTTGCTTTTGGTTTAAACCCATGGGTAATATTTTTTGCCAGCCTCATTGGCGGGCTTGTTGGTGTATTTGTGGCAGCTTTTTTGGGTAATAAAATTGAACAGTTCTTTAGTAAATACAGGAAACCAAAAACTGAAAAACCTAAACCGGGCCTTGCACATAAATTATGGATAAAGTATGGCCTCATAGGGCTGGGCTTTTTGGGCACTTTTACTGTTGGTGCACCGGTAAGCCTTGCAGTAGGTGTGGGCTTTAATGCTAACCTGGCAAAATTGGTACCCTGGTGCTGCCTTGGCGTTTTTGCAAGATGCGCCATTTTTACAACGCTGGGGCATTATGGAATGAAGTTGCTGTAAGTAATTATATTTTATAAAAACGGTCAGCAATAAATTGCTGACCGTTTTATTTTGTTACCAACTTTTGTAATGCTATTGGGCTGCATTGGCGTCGCACTCTTGTGCAGAATATCATTATTGAACTTTTATTGCGGCCAATTTAATCCAAAACCTGTGATGAAATTTTTAAGCCATCTTTATACGTTTCAATTTCCTCAAGGCTGCCTTTGTCATTATAAATGAAAAGCGTGCCATTACCTTCAAATAGCGTTCCTTTTTCTATGGGTTCGTCAAACTGATCGTAATTTGAAAGAACAGTATATGGAATATTGTTTTTATAAATTCGCTCACTCCATAAAAAACCGTTTATATAAAAGAAGGAGGCAAGTCCTTCCATTTTACCGTTGATAATATGAGCAATTAAATAAATGCCGCCGCCGTCATGAAAATGCTTTTCAATAAAAACTTCCTCGTCTTTTGCATAAGAAGGCATTATAGGCATTCCTGTATTATAGTTTGTTTCTAAAAAAACAGATGCAGTGTTATAAGAATCCGTAACATCGGGTATTAAATATGTAAGCCAAGGTTCATTTTCCTTTTTACGATATTTTACAAGGAGTGCAAATAAATATGCATAAATACGATGATTTAAAACTCCAATACTACTTACTCTCCATGCAGAATAGCCTAATCCTCTCCATTGCCATGTTCTTGCAAATGTATTCGCACTAACTATTCCAAAACCCATCAGTACCATCGCATAATTAATCAGGTAACCATTATAAAAGCTTAGAACTTTATTATGAAGGAGCTTTATGTATGTAAGCTGAAAAACAAGTGATATAAATGTTCCATCGAAATCATCAAGCATATCTTCTTCAATCTCCACTGTAAATTTTCCGTTATCATTTAAAACTTGTAAAGGAGTTTCATCGATAAAGTTTTCTGGTGCATCAACATCAAAGTCATCTGGCAACCCTTCATCTTCAGTAATCTTGCTCCAGAGAATATTAAGTTCAACCAAATTTGTGTCTAGGTCAATATAATTACAAATAAAGTCAATGAAATACTGAATTGCTTCATGGTTATTGAAATTATTGTATTTGAACTTATAGTTAACCGGAATTAAATATTCCTTGTTTTTAATAAATGCTTTTCCCAACTTTTCTTCAAACCAAACAAAGGTCTTTTCAATCCATTCTTTATCATAATTATCTATAGGGCACCCGGGTGTAGAATACAACATATTGCTGCTATGCTTTAATTACTTAATTAAATACCTAATTAACCCCACTCACCACCATTTCTTTATTAATTTTTTGCACCAAACCCTGCAATACTTTTCCCGGCCCCACTTCTGTAAACTGGGTAGCGCCATCGGCTATCATCGCCTGCACACTTTGTGTCCACTTTACAGCACCGGTTAATTGTGCAATTAAATTATGTTTAATTGCTTCGGCATCGGTTATTGCTTTTGCAACAACATTTTGGTAAACCGGGCAGGTTGGAATATTAAAAGTTGTCGCATTTATTGCTGCAGCCAACTCTTCTTTGGCAGGCATCATCAACGGGCTGTGAAAAGCACCACCAACAGGTAATACCAATGCCCGTTTTGCACCGGCAGCTTTCATCATTTCGCAGGCCATTTCTATTCCTTTAATACTGCCGCTTATCACCAACTGGCCAGGGCAATTGTAATTAGCCGGTACTACTATTTCTTCTGTTTCAACATGTATTTTACCACAAATCTCTTCTACTTTATCATCAGCTAATGCTAACACCGCTGCCATGGTAGAAGGATTTAATTCGCAGGCTTTTTGCATGGCTGTTGCCCTTACCGAAACCAATTTTAAAGCATCTTCAAAACTCAAGGTATTATTAGCTACCAATGCAGAAAATTCGCCTAAAGAATGACCGGCAACCATATCGGGTTTTGCGCCATCTAAAATTTTGTAGGCAACTACGGAGTGTAAGAAGACTGCAGGCTGTGTTACATTGGTTTGTTTTAAATCTTCATCGCTGCCGCTGAACATGATATCAGAAATTCGGAAACCTAAAATTTCATTGGCCTGTTCAAATAATTCTTTTGCAACAGCATTGGTATCATATAAATTTTTTCCCATTCCACTAAACTGCGAGCCTTGCCCCGGAAATACATAAGCATGTTTCATTCGTTAAATTTTAGATTACAAATAAAATAAAAAAATCCCTCATAAAGAGGGATTCATCGTTTTAGTTTTAAATTATATTAATGCAGTTTTGAACTTATCAGTTTCATAAACTCACTTCTTGTACTGTTTTTTTCAAACTCGCCATAAAAAGCAGATGTAGTTGTAACAGAATTTTGCTTTTGCACCCCCCTCATCATCATACACAAGTGCGATGCTTCAATTACAACCGCCACTCCAAAAGGATTTAGGGTTTCCTTTATCGCATTTAATATCTGGTGGGTCAACCGCTCCTGCACCTGCAGGCGCCTGCTGAAAACATCCACCACCCTTGCAATTTTACTCAACCCTGTAATATACCCATTGGGAATATAGGCTACATGTGCCTTACCATAAAATGGCAACATATGGTGCTCACACATGCTGTACAATTCAATGTCCTTTACAATTATCATTTCACTTACTTCTTCATGAAATTTGGCAGAATTTAAAATAGCATTGGCATCCTGCCCGTATCCCTGTGTAAGAAACTGCATGGCTTTAGCCACACGTTCAGGTGTTTTTTCTAACCCTTCCCTTCCTGAATCTTCCCCTAAAAGTTCCAGTGTATCCTTATAACTTTTCATAAGGCCCGAAGTTACTTTCTCATCATACTGCTCTGCTTTTGTATATGCCATTATTTACTGTTTAATTTTTTTT
>JAYVJU010000259.1:0-29877 GCA_043769035.1 Ferruginibacter sp. | reverse complement strand
TGCATTACTATAGCACCTGTGGCAAGTGCAGCCTGTGTAATAAATTTTCTTCTACTCTGCATTGCTAACTCTTTTTTCAATTTTAGAAGATACTTTTTTCCCTTGTTTATTTAAGTCTGTAAAATATTCTATCAATGCATCTCTTAAAACATACCCTATGCTTTTTTGTGGTATAGGCCTTAACATGGCGCAATCATCTCCGCCGTTGGCTACATAATCTATCATTGCAACAGTATATTCTTCCGTTTCGTTAAGTGGCTGGCCATTAATTAAAACATTTACAGCCGCTTTATCTTTAATCTGCCAGGTAATACCAGCCGCAGGCCACCCTCCTTTATTTGAAATATGATTTAAAAATGCCTGCAACACTTTACCACTCAGTTTTTGTATTACAATATCATTATCAAAAGGTGCCAGTTCAAAAATTTTACCACGGGTAATATCACCTTTTGGTATAACGGGCAATCTTATACCACCACTATTAATAAAAGCCGCATCCACAGAAATTTTATATGCCTGCTTTGCCTTTGCAAGCATGGCATCTACCATCACATTGCCCAAAGTACCTTCGGGCTGTTTTTTTTCCAGGTCAATTTCTGCCACAGCAATTATACCATGCATACTTTTATTTACACTATCGGCATAAGGTTGCAATAATTGAACTACTGCATCACTTTGTTTACTGCTTTGGCTAAAGCGGTAATCAACATATTGTACCGATTGAGGCTGGTAAACTGTTTTACACGAAAGGGAAAGAATTATTGTATAAAAAAGGGGTATGAAAATGCTGCTGATTCTCCTCATAAAATTGCTGGTAATTACGGCTGGTAAGGTAGCCGATTTTTTATTATCGCCAAAGAAAAGAATCAATAAAAAGTATCAATAAATAGAATTACTTTTGGCATATTAAATTATTATTATGAGTTATGAACTTACCGGCAGGTTAGTTGCCAAATACGACATTGTTCAGCGTACCGAAACGTTTAAAACCAGGGAATTTGCAGTGGAAAAATCGGAGGATATCAATGGCCGTACTATTACCAACTATGTAAAGTTTCAGTGTGTGCAGGATAAAACAGCAATTGTTGACAGGGTTAATGTTGGTGACGAAATAAAAGTGTACTTTAATATTAAAGGCAGCAAATGGGAAAAAGATGGTAAAGTAAATTATATTACCAATTTAGATGCCTGGAGAATTGAGCAGATTTTACAACCCGGTGCTACCGCTAAAACAGACAATGAATACCTGGAACCTTTAGATACATTTAGCGCAACACCACCAGATGCGGTTGATGATTTGCCGTTTTAATGCCCCTCCGCCCCTAAAGGGGAACTTGGAGTAAAATACTTTTAAGAGCTTTTGATTATTCAAACTTTAAATCTATACACTTTGAAAAGCGTGAAAAAAATTCATACTCTTCAAAGCCCCCTTCTGGGGATTTAGGGGCATGCAACAAAAAATTTCTTTCAAGCTGCTTCCTTCCGAAGCACCGGATGAATCCATCATCAAAAAAATTATTGCCAATACCTGTGGCAAAAAAGAAAATTCAGTTACCGGTTTTCATCTTTTAAAACAATCCATTGATGCAAGGGCAAAAACTATTTGGGTTAACCTTACTGTAAATGCTTTTATTGACGAACCTTTTTATAAAAGAACAATACAGCCCTTTAATTTTAATGATGTAAGCAATGCTGCAAAAAAAACAGTAATTATTGGCGCCGGCCCTGCAGGATTATTTGCCGCACTGCAATTAATTGAAAAAGGTATTAAACCAATTATTGTAGAAAGAGGAAAAGATGTAAGGGCAAGGCGACGAGACCTGGCAGCACTTAACAAAGAAGGCATTGTTAACCCTGAAAGTAATTATTGTTTTGGGGAAGGTGGTGCAGGCACGTACAGTGATGGAAAATTGTACACCAGGAGCAATAAACGTGGCGATATTGACCGCATATTGAATTTATTTGTCCGCTTTGGCGCAGAAGAAAAAATATTATACGAAGCCCATCCACATATTGGTACTAATAAATTGCCGAATATTATTACTGCCATGCGTAAACAAATTACAGATTGTGGCGGTGAATTTTTGTTTGAAAAGAAAGTGATTGACTTTATCATTGTCAATAACAAAATAAAATCGATAAAAACTGCCGACGGTAATTCATTTGACGGAGATGATTTTATTTTGGCAACCGGCCACAGTGCCAGGGATATTTTTGAATTATTAAACGATAAGAAAATTTTAATTGAAGCAAAACCTTTTGCGCTGGGTGTAAGAATTGAACATCCGCAGGCACTGATAAATACCTGCCAATATAAAAGCAATGCAGGCAATGAGGCCTTACCGCCGGCGGCATATAGCCTGGTACAGCAGGTAAATGGCAGGGGTGTTTTTTCTTTCTGTATGTGCCCGGGGGGTATTATTGCTCCTGCAGCAACTGCCCCGGGAGAAATAGTAGTGAATGGCTGGAGCCCATCAAAAAGAAATAACCCTTATGCTAATAGCGGCATGGTGGTTCAGGTGGAATTAAGTGATGTTGCAAAAATCAAAAATCAAAAATCAAAAATTATTGTTGAAAACAACCCTCTTGCCTTAATGCAGTTTCAGCAAATGGTAGAGCAAAAGTGTTTTGCTGCTGGTGGAGGTAAATCAGTAGCACCTGCACAGCGTATGGCCGACTTTAGCAATGGCAAATCATTTTCAACTTTACCAGCCTGTTCTTACCAGCCGGGTTTACATTCCATGCAATTAAGCGAAGTGTTACCCGATTTTGTGTATCAGTCATTGGCAAAAGGCTTTATAGAATTTGGTAAAAAAATGAAAGGTTATTTTACTAATGAAGCAATTATAGTAGCAACGGAAAGCCGTACTTCTTCACCGGTGCGTATTCCACGGGATGGCGATACATTAACGCACCCGCAAATAACAAATTTGTACCCTTGTGGCGAAGGTGCAGGATATGCCGGTGGTATTGTAAGTGCAGCTATGGATGGCGAAAGAGTAGCTTTACAGATAGCTGCCTGTAACGTGCAGTAATTTTTATTTGTAACAGTTAATTTACCACTTGTAAAATAATTACCTTTTAACCAGATTGTATTCGCTTATTTTTACGCCTTATTATATTTTTACCCATAAATTAATTGTTGATGAATATTTTAGAACTGCAAAACCTGAAAAAATATTTTGCCACACAAAAAGCTGTTGATGATATCAGCATGGTAATTCCAAAAGGAGATATTTTTGGATTGCTTGGCCCAAATGGTGCCGGTAAAACCACTTTAATAAGAATGATTACCGGTATATTTTATCCCGATGCCGGAGATATTTTTCTTAAAGGAAAAAAGTTTGAGCCCGAGAACGACATAAAATATATTGGTTATATGCCCGAAGAAAGAGGGCTGTATAAAAAAATGAAAATTGGCGAGCAGGCTTTATATCTTGCCCAGTTAAAAGGCCTGAGCAAAGCTGATGCTATGTATAAAATTAAAGATTGGTTTAAGCGCCTTGAGATGGACAGCTGGTGGAATAAAAAAGTGGAAGACCTTAGTAAGGGCATGGGGCAAAAATTACAGTTTGTTATTACCGTTTTACATAATCCTGATTTAATTATACTGGATGAACCTTTTAGCGGATTAGACCCCATTAATGCCAATTTAATAAAAGATGAAATTTACCGGTTGGCGCAAAATGGTACTACAATAATTTTCAGTACACACCGTATGGAACAGGTAGAAGAGATCTGTAACCATATTGCACTGGTAAATAAAGGAAAGAAAATTTTAGATGGTACTGTGCAGGGTGTTAAACAGGACTTTAAAGAAAACCTTTTTGGCGTACAACTGGAAAATACTCCTGCTACTATTGATAGCCCTGCTTTTGAAGTTATCGGCACTAATAAACAGGGTATAACTGTTAAGATAAACAATGGCTATAAACCTAATGATGTACTCGGTTATTTTATGACGCAGGGTTGTGGCATTGTTTCTTTTAAAGAAATATTACCTTCCTTAAACGACATCTTTATTAAACTGGTGGAAGGCACGCCAACTGCAAGGCAATTTGAAAATGTAACTGCATAATCTAACAAAACTAATTCACTATATCATGAAGAAAATTACATTAATTATACAAAGAGAATTTCTTACCCGGGTACGAAAAAGAACTTTTATTATAGGCACTATACTTTTTCCGCTCTTATACCTGGGCTTAATTTTTGGCACCGGTTATATTGCCGATAAAACAAGAGAAGATTTGAATATTGCCTTAATTGATCAATCGGGTTTATTTAAGCAGGATTTAATTAAAGCTGTAAATGGCAACGATACTGTTAACAGTGTACAATTGGTTTCAATTAACCCAGAGTTGATGAAAACAAGTTTTGATTCTTTGGGTTTTGACGGATATGTGATTGTGCCGGCAGATTTTACATGGCAAAACGGTAAAGACAGTCTTTTAGTAAACACAAAAAAATCTTTTGGTATTGGTGCATTAAAGCCTGTTGAAAAAAAGATCAACCTGATATGGAGTAAAATCAAACATGACAGCCTGGGTATTGATATTACAAAAGAGGCAATTTTAAATAAATCCATTGATCTTAAATTAAATAATGAAAAAGATAAAAATGCCAATGCCGGTATTGCTACAATCATTGGTTATGTATCGGGTTTTTTAATGTATTTTATTTTACTGCTGTATGGCAGCCAGGTGATGATGGGTGTAACGGAAGAAAAGACCAGCCGCATTGCAGAAGTGGTGGTATCGTCGGTAAAACCATTTCAACTGATGATAGGCAAGATCATTGGCATTGGCATGGTAGCACTAACACAGTTTTTAATATGGATTGTTTGTATATTTCTTATTTACAACATTGGAAAAACAACCGGTTCAGGCGGTGGAGCGGCCTCTTCAATGGTCGGGCAAATACAACATGTATTTACCAGCGTTAATGTGCCTTTGGTAGTGGGCTGCTTTATTTTTTACTTATTGGCAGGCTTCTTCTTCTACTCATCTTTATATGCAGCTATTGGAAGTGCCATTAATGAAGATATGAGGGAGGCTCAGTCACTAAGCTTTCCTATTACCATGCTTATTATTTTTTCAATTGCATTAATGACGCCAGCCATATCAAACCCCAGCAGTCCGGTTGCTGTTTGGGCCAGCATTATTCCATTTAGTTCGCCAATAGTAATGATGGCACGCATTCCGTTTGGAGTACCTAATACAGTACCGTATTGGCAATTAGGTTTATCAATGGTATTACTTATTGCAGGTTTTATGTTTACCACCTGGTTTGCTGCAAGAATTTACCGTACCGGCATTTTAATGTATGGCAAAAAACCAAGCTGGAAAGAAATGATAAAGTGGGCTTTCAGAAAATAAAGATCAACACATAAAAAAAAGTCCTGTTTGCTAATAACAAACAGGACTTTTTTTATTAAAGCTAAACAGCTTATGCCTTTGCTGCAACAGCCTGCTCCTCTTTAGGTTTTGTGGCTTTTTCAATAGCCTTATTCAATTCGTGGTTAAGGTAGTTGCTTATAACTTTCCAGCTAACTATTATAACACCAAGAAAACCACCCAGCAGCAAGCCCAGTATGGCATATACTTTTTTTGATTTGCTTGCAGTTTCATAAGGCCCTTCGGGTTTATCCAATGCCTCAATAATTGGTGTTTCTTTCTGTAATTTATATGCCGCAGCCTCACGGTTATTTACTGCATAATAATATTGAGACTGTACCGTATTCTTATCCTGTGCCAGGTTAATTTTAGGCAAATTAAACCGCTTTAATTCATCATTGGTAAAATAAGTGCTTTCGTCAAGTTGAATAGCCCTCTTATCTAAAACGTTTAAAACAGTAAGCAGGGAATCGGCTTTTTTAACTGCAAACTCATAATCAATTTGCGCTTTTTTCTTTTTTAAATCAATATAAAATTCAGATATCTTATCTAAAAAAACATAACTAACTTCCCTTACCAGCTTACTGCTGCTGTTGTTATAAAATAATTCCAAAATACCATTTTTATTAATTTTTGCAGTAAAAGCACCATTAAGCATACCACTGCCAGAGTTTACGAGTGCTGCACTGTCAGTTGGGATTTTAATTTCCTCATTTTGCATAAACCCGGTATGGCTGTTATGTTCTGCTATCAGCAATTCTGCAACGGTTTTATTTTTTAATGCCGGCACTTTTGCGCCAGCTACAGCTTCCCTTGTTCTGCGGCTGGTGGCCAGTTCTACAATATTGATTGACGCTTCTCCACTAAAAGATTTTGGTGCGTCAGACAGGCCAAGAATATTACTGATGGCAGAACTTGAAATATTATTATCGGCAGAACTGTTTAATGGAAAAACAGTTGACTTAGCTGTATAAATAACTATACTTTGTTTGGCAATAAAAAAGAATAGTACCCCAAAAGCAATTGCTATTAAACCTATCAGCCAGCTGAACTTTTTTAACCGCTTAAGCAATTGCTTTATTAATTCAATATTTGTCATTTCCTTTTTTTTAAAATATCAAATGCCTTAAAAATTTGTCACCACTTTTGCAACAAGTATACTTGCTACAATTGTTACCAGAGAAAGCCCGGCCTGTTTAACAATATCTCCAACCTGGCTGCCCGAAGCTTTTTGTGGCACATTTACTGTGCTGCCTTCCTCTACTTTAGGATATAAACGCATGAAGAAGATAGTTTTTGTCCGTCTGCTTTTTCCATTGGCATACTGTACATAAATACGGCTTTTCCATGGCCTTATTCCATAGCCGCCGGCCTTATCTACATAATAAAGCAGCCCGGTATGTTCTTTGTCAAAAGTTAATTTTAATGGCGATTGTACAGTGCCTTTTACGCTTACAAATGGATTTATTTCGGGCACAAAAACCACATCCCCTTCCTGCAGCACAATATCATACTTAGAGTCCCTGTTTTTTAACGCTCTTGCAAGTTCAATACTTACAGGCTCGCCGGAAACATCACTTAAACTTGATTGATCGGAATCGAGTATAATTCCACCGAGGGAATCTGTTAAAGAAGTTACTTTACTCGTTACATTATCCCTGAAGTATTGTGTTTTCTTCCTGTATAAGATAGCACCACTTAAATCTGCATTTTCTTTTATACCACCGGCTCTGTCGATATAAGATGATAAACGTTCGTATTTACTCAGGCGGGGATATGGGCCCGGATATTTAATTAAACCGTTTATCTGTACCAGTTGCTGCAGCTCAAACGTGGGGTTTTTTCTTACATAAACCTGGTCGTATGGTTTTAAAACAATAGCTGCAGAAGCACTATCAAGGTCGAGGTTAGGCGATACTTTTATTTGTTTTAAAATTACCCGGGTAGGAGTTTGTTCTCTTTTTGCCGAATCAAGATCTAACACACTGGCAATTTCAATTCTTCCATACTCTGCAGATTGTTTAAGGCCGCCTGCTAAATATAAAAGATCCTGAAGCGTCATACCACCGTATTTATTAATCTTGCCTTCTTTTCTTACTTCACCAAATATTTCCACAAACTGCCTGTCGCCAAATTGATTGTTGTTAAAAAGCAATATCTGGTCGTTCGAAAAAATTGGCACGTTAAAAATACTTGCCGTGTCATTACTGGTAATATCTGTAAGATTAACATCTACCCGGCTTGTTTTAATATTGGTACTATCGCCACCACCACGGAAAATATATGCCCGTGGTAAATAAGTATTACGGGTAATACCGCCGGCTCTGTTAATTAAATCGAAAAGTTTATCTCCTTTACGGATCTCATATTGCCCCGGGTAAGATACCTCGCCTTTTATTTCAACTTTGTTATACAATCCCGGATTAACAGCAATTACTTTAATAATATCACCGTCAACCAGGTCAACATCTACATTCCTGTAACGTTCATCATTTGTAGGATTTATTATGGCTGTTGCGTTAACATCTTTTATTGTTTGCTGCTCCAGTTCGGTCCTGTAAATTTTCATGCCGCTGCTAAAGGCATCTTTTAATAATCCGCCGCTGTATTTTAACAGCGCCTTCATGCCTTCATCTTTCTTTAGCTGGTAAAACATTGGCCTTTTAAATTTACCCTCTGCCTTTACCTTTTTTTGTACTGTTTGTAGTATTACAAAGTCATTATTTTCAAGGTAGATATGTTTACCAAAATCTCCGGTTGTAAGATATTTATAAACATCCAGTTCATCAATCACCTTACCATTACGCTTAATTAAAATTTCCCGCAGGTTAGCAAGGTCTGTAGGGCCACCGGCTAATGCAATTACATTAAAAGCATTGGTAAATGCAGAAACGGTAACCGGCCCCTGGGTATTTATCTCGCCTGCCACATTTACCGTAATGGTACGGGACTGGCCAAGCGATACCGAAATATTTGTTGATGCAGGCACATATGATTTAAAGCGTTGTATGATCAACGAACGCACCTGCTCAAAAGTTAAACCCTGCAGATAAATTTTACCCAAACCTGTTGGAAATATAGACCCATCTCTGGCCACAGTATAATCCAGTGTAGCCTCTGCACCATTCCATAAGGATACAATTATCTGATCGTAAACACCAATGGGATAATCTAATGGCGGCGTTGATAATTCTGTTATTGATGCTACAACACCGCCCCTGAACAAATGCATACCGTAGGTATTTTCAGTTACGTTGGCAGATTGAGGAGTGTTTTCTTTTACCAGACTATCTCTGTTGATCTTATTCTTAAGTGCGCCGCTTTTATCTGTTCCTATAGTAGATTTTGCACCATCAGTATTTTTATCTTTTAAGATATCATAAAACTGGGCTCCCGGTAATTGTGTTGGTAAGGCCGGAGTTTCCGGGTTGCTGGGATCAATTTTTACAGGAGGCTGTGCCTGTGCCCTGCCAATTCCTGATAAAAAAAATATAAAAATTATTATTGCAGTCTGTTTTATATAGAGGTTTGCCTTACTGTGGTGTACTAACATTTTTTGGGGGTTATTTTTCAAAATTTAATGTGCAAATATAATATATTATTTTACTGGCTGTCTTAATAACAATTCAAACTCATTCCATATCTCTTTTACTATGTCAGCAGCGGGTTGTATGGTTTTTATAACAGCGCTTACCTGTCCTATTTCCAGTTCACCTTCCTGTAAATTCCCTTCAAACATGCCCTTTTTTGCCCTGCCTCTTCCCAGCAATTGTTGTAATTCTTCAATTGCCGCACAACGTTGTTCTGCCTGCTGCACTTCGTTAAAAAAATTATTTTTAAGCAATCTAACCGGCGTTAGCTGTTTTAAAGATAACATGGTATCTCCCTCATTAGCATTTATAACCGCCTCTTTAAAATTTATATGAGATGAGGCTTCATCACTTGCTACAAAGCGGCTTCCAACCTGTACCCCGGCCGCACCCAGCACCATAGACGCCAGCATTTGCCTGCCGGTTGCAATGCCACCTGCTGCAATAACCGGAATATGTACTGCATTACATACTGCAGGGATCAATACCATTGTTGTAGTTTCTTCTCTTCCGTTATGGCCGCCTGCTTCAAAACCTTCTGCCACCACAGCATCGCAACCTGCATCCTGCGCTTTTAGGGCAAACTTGCTGCTGCTTACCACATGTACCACTTTTATGCCTTCGTCTTTTAAAACCGATGTCCATGTTTTAGGATTACCGGCAGATGTGAAAACGATGGGCACTTTTTCTTCAATTATAATTTCAATATGTTTATCAATATCCGGATACAATAAGGGCACATTAACACCAAAAGGTTTATCAGTTGCTGCTTTGCATTTTTTTATATGTTCTCTCAATACATCGGGGTACATGCTTCCGCTGCCAATTAAACCAAGCCCCCCGGCATTGCTTACAGCGCTTGCAAGGCGCCAGCCACTTGCCCATATCATTCCCGCCTGAATGATGGGATAGGTGATACCAAATAGTTGTGTTACCCGGTTTTGCATGTTATTAATTACTGTTACTTACCTTTCAGCAAACAAAACAGAAAGTACTTTGAAACGCAAAGTAAAAGGTTTTATTTTATAAATCCAAGGGTTTTTAAAAGATGGGGGGAGAATTTAGCTTTTGGCTCCTCCGCCAAGGTCTATGGCAGTATTATCGCCAATATTTAAACTTCTGCTTACTCCCCTTACCTCGGCATCGCTGCCAATAAGTGAGGTATTTAAAACAATCTCATATAGATTAGAATAAGAACCAATTATTGAATCTTTTATAATTGCATGGTTGATCCTCGAGTTTTCACCAATAGCTACATTGGGGCCAATTACTGAGTTTTTTATATCACAACCTTCTCCTATGCTTACAGGGGGAATTATAATTGTATTTTCAAAAGCATGTTTCTCTGTTACATTACCACCAAATTTTTTAAGCAGTGTGGCATTAGATTCCAGCAGTGTTTCCTTTTTACCGCAATCAAACCAGTTTTGCACTTTAAAAGGCTGAAACTTAACCCCGTTTTGAATCATACATTCCAAAGCATCGGTTAAATTAAACTCATCGTAACTTTTAATATCAGCATCAATTATTTTTTGAATACAGGAAAATAAAAACCCGGTTTCTTTAATTTTATAAACCCCTACCAATGCCATATTACTTTTTGGTATAGCTGGTTTTTCAACCACCCTGCTTATAAAGCCATCCTCGTCAATTTCTGCCACACCAAAATTACGTGGGTCATCAACCTTTTTTACACCCAGCATAGAATGTGGGGTATTAACCACTTCTTTTATATCGTATTCTGCAATGGTATCTCCCAGCACAATCAGCACTTCATCATCGCCAACAATTTCTTTTGTAAGATTAATGGCGTGGCCTGTACCGTGCCGCTCATTTTGCTGTACAAAATGGCAATTCAGGTTAGGATATTTTTCCTTTACGTAGTCCTGTATCTTTTCTCCAAGGTATCCTATTATAAAAACAAAATCAGTTATCCTGGCTTCCTGTAATTGATCTATTATAATACTTAAAATGGTTTTACCGGCAAGGGGAATCAACGCTTTAGGTTGAGTGTAGGTATGCGGCCGAAGTTTAGTTCCTGCGCCTGCAACGGGTATAATGGCCTTCATGCTTTGAATTTTTGTTAAGTGCCCTTTTTAAAGGTGTGTGAAATTAGTGATTTTTTAATAAGCCTATGTATTTTTTAAACAAGCCTCTTTATGAAGGGTTGCCAACCTTATCAAGTCCCATTATTTTTCAAACTAAAGTGACAAAGGTTGACAACCCTTACTATGGTTTTTAGGTTTCCTAAAAACTTGCATTTATCTTTGCCGCAAATAATTAAAAATGCAAAGAGATACCGTAATATTTGATTTAATAAATAAGGAATTGGACCGCCAGCGTAATGGAATTGAATTAATTGCTTCCGAAAATTTTACCAGCTTGCAGGTAATGCAGAGTATGGGTACCTGCCCTACTAATAAATATGCAGAGGGTTACCCCGGTAAGCGGTATTATGGTGGTTGCGAAGTTGTAGATGAGATAGAAACACTGGCTATTGAACGGCTTAAAAAAGTATTTAACTGCAGCTGGGCTAATGTGCAGCCGCACAGTGGTGCACAGGCTAATGGTGCTGTTTTTTTAGCCGTAATGAAACCCGGCGATAAATTTTTGGGGCTGGATTTAAGTATGGGTGGCCACCTTACACATGGCAGCCCGGCCAACTTTAGCGGTAAAACTTACCAGGCATTGCATTATGGTGTAACAAAAGAGGGCATAGTAGATTATGAACAACTGGAAAAACTTGCCCGTGCCGAAAAACCAAAAATGATTATCTGCGGTGCATCTGCGTACAGCAGAGATTGGGATTACAAACGCATACGTGCCGTAGCAGATGAAGTAGGTGCTGTTGTATTTGCAGATATTGCACATCCGGCAGGTTTAATTGCGGCAGGCTTATTAAGCGACCCTTTTGATCATTGCCATATTGTAACCTCTACCACACACAAAACACTGCGTGGGCCAAGGGGCGGTGTTATTATGCTGCGTAACGATTTTGAAAACCCATGGGGCCTTAAAGATCCTAAAGGTAATTTACGCATGATGAGTTCTTTGCTGGACCTGGCTGTTTTCCCTGGTACACAGGGTGGACCATTAGAGCATGTAATTGCTGCTAAAGCAATTGCCTTTGGCGAAATACTTACCGAAGACTTTAAAGCATACGGCAAACAGGTAATTGCAAACGCACAGGCTATGGCCAAAGCTTTTGTAAGCCGGGGCTACAACCTTATAAGTGGCGGTACCGATAATCATTTAATGCTTATTGACCTGCGTAACAAAAACCTTACCGGTAAAAAAGCACAGGAAACTCTGGATAAAGCACATATCACTCTAAACAAAAATGCCGTTCCCTTCGATGATAAATCTCCTTTTGTTACATCAGGCATAAGAGTAGGTGTGCCGGCAGTAACCACAAGAGGTATGAAAGAAGCAGATATGGAAACAATAGTGGAGCTTATTGACAAAGTGCTGATGAATGCAGATGACGAAGCTGTAATTGCTGATGTAAAAACTACAGTAAAAACTTTTATGCAGCAGTTCCCTTTATATCCTGAATTGGGTTAGAGGTTTAGAAGTTTAGAGGTTTAGGTACGTCATCTAAACTCCTAAACTCCTAAACTCCTGAACTCCTAAACTTTTTTTATGATACAACGAATTCAATCTATCTGGCTATTACTTGCCGCTATTTGTTTGTTTTTAACTTACAAACTGCCATTTTATGTTGGCACAAATGCTAAAGGCACTGTTGAATATAATTTAACGGGTACTGAAAATTTTTTATTAATGCTGGTAACATTTTTAACCGGTGCCCTTGCAGCAGTAATTATTTTCCTGTTTAAAAAAAGAGTACTGCAGTTAAGGCTATGTGTGCTGGGTATTGCACTGGAAGCATTGCTTATTTTTCTTTATTATAAAGAAGTAAAGACATTTACAACGGGCACTTACGCATTATGGGCAATATTGCACAGCGTAGCAATAATCAGTTTTGTTTTAGCTGCAAAGGCAATTAATAAAGATGAGAAATTAATAAAAGACAGCGACAGATTACGATAATACCAATTTGATATTAAAACAGGTATTTAGAAAGTTGTTTGGGGGAACGTAAAATAAACCGGATTCATTTAATTAACCCGCCTTCGACAAGCTCAGGCTAACATTATAGCTTCAATGTATAAGTAACCTGTTGGCAGAATTAATTTTTTAATGTCCCGTAGGGGCAAAAGGTCGGTAGAAAAAATAAGGTAGAGGGCAAAAGTGCCATAGGCACGGTAGATTTATTGTTCTTTTCTATCATGCCTACGCCATTTAGTTGTATTGTTACTGTTTTTCTACCTACATATCGTCCCTGCCGGGACTGATTAAATTAATTAAGCCAACGTGTTATAAGTAGTATAATTCAATTAAAAAAAAGATAAGCATTAAAAAAGCGCCCCGGTTAACGGGGCGCTTTGCATTTATAAACTCATGTGTAAGTTTAGCTTATTGTTTTACAAACTTAATTGAACTTGTTTCACCATCAGCAAATACTCCTTTAATGATGTATAATCCTTTTTGAAGATTAGTAACATCTAAGCTGATGACACTTGAACCTGCCTGCAACTGAACTGTACTGCGGTGTACCAGTTTACCTTCCATTGATACTATTGAAAGGTTAACGTAATCTTTTTTAGCAGTAACTATATTCAATTGTGCGGTGTTCATTACAGGGTTAGGTAAAACGCCTGCCAGTTTAATATCACTTTGCTGACCACCCAATTTGATAATAACTGAGTAAGCAGCTTTACCATCAACATCAACAGTTTTAATCCTGTAAAATACTACTCCGGTTAAAATGGTATTATCTACATAGCTAACAGACTGTGCACATTCTGCCTGTGTTGCAGTAACAGTATTAATGGTAGTAAAGTTTCTGCCATCAGTTGAACGCTCAATTTCAAATACTGCTTTATCTGAACTACAGGCTGCCTTCCAGTTTAATGTGTTATAGCCATTACCTTTTGCAGCATTAAAATATTGTATTGCTATTGGCAATGGTTTGTTAAGCCCCCCCACTCCAAATGGAGAGAATGCAGTAATTGCAGCACGTGTTGCTATATTATTGGTCTGACTACCTCCTGTTCCGGTAACATTATCCCATGCAGCACCATTATAACGTGAAATACCAATTCTATTATCCGGGTTTGTAGTAAATACAGCTCCTTCTAATGACTCTGGCCAGTTTGTTGTCATTGTTATGCTAGGTGCTGCACCAGCAATCAAATTAACAGTCCATACTGCATCAACAACAAATGATTTTTGTGACGGGCTAAATGCAGTTCCATTAGGTTCGCCATTGGTGGTTATACCATTAAATACACAAATATCGAAAGTATTATTATTGCTATTTGCAGGAGTTAATGAAACCGGCAAATAATTTGGACCATCACCAACAGGTATAGTGCGTAATATTCCTGAATTAGGAAGAGTTACTCGTACAAAGCCTTTTGCACCTGTACCATAATCTACCTGTGTTACAATACTTTTGATTGCAGTGAATGGTGCACCCCCTATTTGAGCATTACTTGTAATAGTAAGCCTTGCAGAAGATGGAATTACTAAGTTACCATTTGTAAGTGTCAGCGTACCGTCAAGAGTCCTGCTTGCGGTTAAATTAAGGCTTTCTGCCGGGGTTAAATTTAAGGTAAGATTATTTAAACCTGTACCAGCTAATTCTGTTCCTTCAGTTTTTGTAGCCCCGGTATAGGTAACATTATATACACCTGCACCATTTGGTGTTACTGTCATATCTCCAGCGCTTCTTGTAATATTTGAAGTAGTGGTCATGGTAAGTGTAAAAGCACCACCAGCTAAAGTACCACCAGCAAGATTTAAAGTTCCATTATTTGCAATTGTAGTATTAGCACCAAGTGTTTTAGTACCACTACCCGAAATTGTAAGATTAAAATAGGTAAGCCCTGCAATTGTTTGAACGCCTGCACCACTATATTCAACTGTACCTGTTCCTGCAGTAAATGTACCGCCTGTTCCAGCTACAGGGCCGGGAGTTGCAGAAAGATTCAATGTACTTGATCCGCCATTAACAGTACCGGCAGTTCTTGTCCATGTACCGGTAAATGTGTGGGTTAAACCAACTCCAAGATTAAGAGTTGTAGCTCCACCTGTGGTATTCATTGTAAGATCGTCTGCATTAACATTCCCCGTAAAGGTTGCTGTTCCACCATTTTTGGTTACTGATACAAGACCAGTACTGGTAAAACCTCCAATATTTTGAGTAGCGTTACCGTTAATAGTTATTGTAGAAGCATTGGCCGTAAAAATACCGCTGTTAACAAATTCACCACCAAATGTTAACCCAAAATTAGAACCTGAAGTATTTAAACCTGCTCCCGGGTTAATAGTTAAATCATCGTTAGCATTAAAAACCTTGGCAGCGTTTAAAGTTATTACGCCGGTATTGGTAATAATAACAGCAGCTCCTGTAAATGTATTTATCCATTCTGCACCCGCAGTACGGGCTGTTGCTGTATTATACTGTAATGTTGCTGCTGCACCATATGTTGGGGCTACTGAAGCTGTTGCTGTGCCTTCCATAGAAAGCCTTCCGTTAACGGTTACACCAGTAGTTGTTTTTGCACCAGCATTAGAAAGGGTAAGGTTATTATAAACAAGATCTCCCACTGTTTGGGCACCAGCTCCATTATATTCTACAGTACCTGTATTTGGTGTAAATGTACATGTAGCATCAGTTAAAAAAGTACCGCCTAATCGCAAAAGGCCAGCACCAGTAAACGTTATTGTAGCACTACCAGTACTACCAACCTGTGTAACATTACCTGTAACTGTAGCAGTTCCAGTAGAAATGGTCATAACATGCCTTTGGCCGCCACCTCCGTTTGTAAATGCAATGCTTCCGGCCGTTAAGGTACCTGCACCTACAGCTAATGTATTAGCACCAGCGTTTGACCTTGGTATTGTAATTGCTCCTGTTACATTCAAACTGGTTGTAACGTTTAATGTAATACTGTTTGCATTATTTGTTGGAAAAGTTATAGAAGCAGCAACTCCGGGAACATTAACATTAACAGTTGTGTTGTTAATTAACGTTACTGCATCTGTTGCAGCTGGAACGCCATCTGGTAACCAGTTGTTGGCATCGCCCCAGTTAGTGGTACCTGCGCCTCCGTCCCATGATTTTTGCGCAAAAGAACTCAGTGCTCCAAAAAGCAATAAGCATAAAATTGGTAAAAACTTTTTCATGTTGTACAATTTAATTTTTAAAAATAAGATTAGAATACCTGTGGTTTATACAAGAAAAAAGGTTCGTGAGTCTTTATGCAGGAGATTGGAAAGAAGATTAAGTATCGAAGATACTAACTGCTGTTTTAACAGCAAAAAATCAATTTTAAGCTTTGTGGAGTTTGTGGTTTAGGTTGGGAGGTATTGATTACAAAGAGTCTGCTAAATATTGCTCTGTGTAATTCTTGCGTAAAAGTATAAGAAACATTTGAAAATTCAAACAAAATGCCTTGTTTTTTTTTAAAAAAACAAGGATGTAGTACTTTCCCTACAATTCTTGAAATTCAACGGATTACCTGCATAAACTATTTGTCCGCCACCATCGCCGGCCTCGGGGCCAAGGTCAATAATCCAGTCGGCACTTTTTATTACATCCATATTATGCTCAATTACAATAATAGAATGGCCCTGTTCTATAAGGGCATTAAAGGAGGCCAGCAATTTTTTTATATCATTAAAGTGGAGGCCGGTGGTGGGCTCATCAAAAATAAATAAAATATGGCCCTGGGCTTTGCCTTTGCCTAAAAATGAGGCCAGCTTAACCCGCTGGGCTTCGCCACCACTCAATGTATCGGATGATTGGCCAAGTTTTACATAGCCTAAGCCTACATTACTGAGGGGCTGTATCTTTTTTACCACATCAGCATCAGCAGCAAAAAAATCAATGGCTTCATCAACACTCATTTCCAGTACATCGTAAATATTTTTTCCTTCGCCGGGGTATTCATTGGGCAGGTATCTTACTTCCAGCACTTCTTCTTTAAAACGTTTACCGCCACATACATCGCAGGTTAAATGTACATCTGCCAAAAACTGCATTTCTACAATTTGTTCTCCTTCGCCTTTGCAGGCATCGCACCGGCCGCCATCAACATTAAAAGAAAAATGTTTGGGTTGAAAGCCCCGTATTTTACTAATGGGCTGTTTACTGTACAGGTCTCTTATTTCATCATAGGCTTTTATATAAGTAACCGGGTTGCTACGGGATGATTTACCAATCGGGTTCTGATCGACCATTTCAATTTGTGAAATATAATCCACATCTCCTGTAATGGCTTTGTGTAATCCTGCTTTGTCAATAAACTCACCTTTTAATTTTTGTAATGCAGGATATAATACCTGCTTTACCAATGTAGTTTTACCGCTACCACTTACGCCACTTACCACACACAAAGTATTTAATGGAAACTCGGCAGTAATATTTTTTAAATTATTTTGCCTGGCACCTTGTACGGTAATAGAACGATTCCATTTACGGATTGTTTTTGGCGGCTCTATTTTTAAAACGCCGGATAAATATTTTCCGGTAAGGCTTTCTTTATTAGCGATGATTTCATCGTAATTTCCTGCAGCCACCACTTCGCCACCCAAATGACTTGCCAGTGGCCCCATATCAATAATATGATCAGCTTCCCTCATCATCATTTCATCATGCTCCACCACCACAACTGTATTACCCAGGTCACGTAATTCTTTTAAAACTTTTATTAACCGCTCGGTATCTCTGCTGTGTAACCCAATTGATGGCTCATCTAAAATGTATAATGAGTTGGTAAGGTTGCTGCCCAGGCTTCTGGTTAGTTGAATGCGCTGGCTTTCGCCGCCACTTAAACTGTTTGCCAAACGGTTTAAAGTAAGATAGCCCAAACCAACATCCATCAATGTTTTTATGCGGTGATTGATTTCAATTAAAATTCTTTTAGCAACCTGCTCTTCATAAGCATTCAATTTTAATGCTGCAAACCATACTTGCAAATCCTTTACAGGCAATTCACATAATTCTCCAATATGTTTACCGCCAACTTTTACATACAGGGCTTCTTTACGCAAACGGTATCCTTTACATTCGGTACACAAAGTTCTGCCCCGGTAGCGGCTTAGTAAAACACGGTACTGTACTTTGTATAAGTTAGCTTCCACTTCTTTAAAAAAATCATTAATACCCTGTGCATGTGTATTGCCATTCCATAATTCATCCAGCTGTTGGGCAGTTAAATCCATTACAGGTTTATGCACCGGGAAATCAAATTTTTTAGCAGCTTTAATAAACTGGTCTTTCCACCACACTAATTTCTCTCCCTTCCATGGTGCTACGGCACCTTCGTAAACACTTAATTGTTTATTGGGAATGATAAGATCTGGATCCAGGCCCAGAATTTGAGAAAACCCTTCACAGGTTGGGCAGGCACCGTATGGGTTATTAAAAGAAAATAAATTAGGCACCGGTTCTTCAAAAACAATTCCGTCGGCTTCAAACTTATTGGAAAAATGCTTTTGCTGTTTATCGTTTATCTCGAGGTACAGCTCTCCTTCTCCTTCGTAAAAAGCTGTGTTAACCGAATCAGCTATGCGGTGTTTATCATCTTCATCAAATGTTTTAACTACAAAACGGTCTATTAGTAAATAAGTTGATAGTTGAAGGTTGACAGTTGACAGTTTTTCAGATTCTAAAATATCCTCTATCCGTTTTATTTCTTTGTTTTGATATACTCTTGAAAATCCTTTTTGCAATAAAATATTCAGCTCTTCTTTTGCGTTCCGGTTTTTTTGTTGTTTAAATGGCACAAGCACCAATGCCTTATCACCTGTTTTTAAGTTGGCTATAAACTCCACCACATCATTTACATCATCTTTTTTTACTGCTGCTCCGCTAACCGGCGAAATGGTTTTACCTGCACGGGCAAATAACAGGCGCAGGTAATCATAAATTTCCGTCATGCTACCCACTGTACTGCGTGGTGTACGGGTTATTACTTTTTGTTCTATTGCAATGGCCGGGCATAGGCCTTTTATATAATCAACATCAGGTTTATTCATGCGTTGCATAAATTGCCGGGCATAGGCACTAAGGCTTTCGGCGTAGCGTCGCTGTCCTTCGGCAAATAAAGTGTCGATAGTTAAAGATGATTTTCCCGAACCGGATACTCCCGTAACTACAATCAATTTATTACGGGGAATATTTACTGTTACATTTTTTAAATTATGAACCCTTGCCCCTTTTATATATATGTCAGTTTTTTTTTCTGCGACTGTTTCTTTTCCCATAGTTTTTACTGTAGCCATAAACAAAAATACTTACATTAATGTTGCTGCGTTGCATATGTGAAACTTTTCTTAAAGCATTACCGCCAGTATTGTTTCGTAAAAATACGTGGTACATTTACAATGTTAACGGTGTTAAAAATTGGGTGATAGTACTCATACTAATTTAAAAACATCCATTATTTTTACAGTCCAATATCTAAAAAAGTGAAAAGCCGCAGAGCCTATCTAAAAGACTTCTACGTAATTTTTTCTCAATTTTTAGGTACTAAATAAAAGTCCTAACACTAAAAACTGTAGAAGTTTATGAAATGCCTTAACAATCTTACCGACCAGCAGCTTATCCACCTATACATGGAAGGCGACGCTGATGCCCTTGCAACAATCGTATTACGTTACAAGGACAAAATTTACACCTCGATTTATTTATTAGTTAAAGACAAGTACCTGGCCGAAGACATTTTTCAGGATGTTTTTATCCGTATTATCGACACACTTAAAGGTGGCCGCTATACAGATGAAGGAAAATTTTTACCCTGGGCTATGCGTATTGCACACAACATGTGTGTAGATCATTTTAGAAAAGTAAAACGCAGCCCAACTATTAAAACCAGCGACGACAGGGATATTTTTGAAGTATTAAACTTTAGCGAACCCGGTGCCGATCAAAAAATGATGGCTGGCCAAAGCCACGACAGGGTAAGGAAAATGGTAGATATGCTGCCAGAAGACCAACGTGAAGTGATCATTCTGCGTCACTATGCCGATTTAAGTTTTAAAGAAATTGCTGATCTTACTAAATGCAGCATTAATACTGCTTTGGGCCGCATGCGCTATGGTTTAATTAACCTGCGTAAGCTGATGACAGAAAAGCAAATTGCATTATAGAATTTTTGTAACCCCCATATACAAATTAAAACCCTCCGTATTTTATGGAGGGTTTTTTATTATTTAAACCTTTTACAGTATTGCTATAAATTAACTTTTGCTGAAACTATTTTTTGTTGAAAGCATCTAAGCCACACTGCAGCCATGCCGCATACGCAGCAGCAGAAGGTTCGTAAGCAGCCGGCATATTCAGCAATTTTTCATCGGGAGAAATTAATACATAATAGGGTTGTGAGGTTACCCCAAAATTTTCTACCTGAAATGTGGCCCACTTGTCGCCAACAGTAACAATTTCTTTTTTGCTGCTATCGGCAGTAGTATAAGTAAACTGCTTATGGGCAGGCAGTTTTTCTCTGTCATCTACATAAAGCGATACCAATATAAATTCATCCATTAATTTTTTCACCCTTTCATCTGGCCACACATTTTCTTCCATTTTGCGGCAGTTTACACAGTTCCATCCCGTAAAATCCAGCATAATGGGTTTGTTTTTTTCTTTGGCAAGTTTAAGGGCTTCGTTATAGTCTTTAATGGGTTCGTCGCAATAATATTGATGGCCATATATGCTATAACAATAGGGTGGCGGAAAACCACTTATTAAACTTAGTTTGGAATATTGAGTATTGGTTACCCCTGGAATAAGGTAAAGTGTTATAGCAGCAAACAAAATTGTAAACACCCATTTTGCTTTTGAAAATTTTACAGGGTATTTTCTTTTTAGCGGCCACACATTTAATAAATACAATGTAATGCCCAGGCCGCAAAATATCCAAAATCCAATAAATACTTCTCTTTTAATAACACCCCAATGCTGCGTTAAATCTGCATTGCTTAAAAACTTTATGGCCATGGCGAGTTCAATAAAACCCAATACCACTTTTACCTCACTTAACCAGCCGCCGCTTTTTGGAAGCGACGATAACAGTTGCGGAAATAATGCAAATAATGCAAAAGGTAATGCCAGGGCCAATCCAAAACCCGCCAGTCCAGCGGTAAGGTTTATGGCACCCCCGTCTAAAGCTCCCACCAAAAGGCTGCCCAAAATAGGACCGGTACATGAAAAAGAAACAATGGCCAGTGTAAGTGCCATAAAAAATATTCCTGCAATTGTACCCGTGTTAGATTTAGAGTCGGCTTTATTGGCTATAGAAGATGGCAGCGTAATTTCGTAGAGCCCAAAAAATGACAATGCAAACACAATAAAAATTACAAAGAAGCTGATGTTTAACCAGGGGTTGGTACTTATGTTGTTTAAAATTTCTTCGTTGCCTTTTGGTAAAAAATAAAACGGCACACTGAGTAAAATATAAATCAACAAAATAAAACCACCATATATTAATGCATTGGCAATACCCTTTTTTCGGTTGGTTTCTTTTTTGGTAAAGAATGAAACCGTAAGCGGTATCATAGGAAAAACACAGGGCGTTAGCAATGCAATTAATCCGCCTAAAAAGCCAATTAAAAATATTTGCCACAGCCCTTTACTGCTGCCACCTGCTGCGGCATTACCGCAGTTGGCTGCCGGATTTTTTAAATCGATAGTAGAAATTTTAATACGGTTATCATTTACACTTATCGCCACGCCACCTTCTAATTTTACATCAAATTTTTCTCCCTGTTCCGTAAAAAATTCTTCGCTGCCTTTTGCAAAACTAAAAGCCAAAGTAATTTTTAAATTGCCCGGAACAATGCCTGCAAATTTTATGTTTTGGGTAAACGTAATATTATTTTCAACCGTTGTGGCAGCCTGTTCAAACACAGGGTCGGTTGCAGTTTTTTCTATACCGGTAATTTGCAGTGTACCAATTTTTTCAATACTGCTGTCGGTAAAGCTAATGGCTGCTTTTTCTAAGCCGTCAATATTAGTTTTATTGCTAAAAACACGCCACCGATCTGCAATTGTACCTTTTGCAGTAATACTGTATTCTTTGTCATTTATTTTTTTAGAAGATACCTGCCATTTTACCTGCCCTGTGTTTTGTGCATTTAAAAAAAGCGATAAAAAAAGCAACGTTAACATTGCTGTAAGTTGCTTAATGTGTTGAGGTAAAGTAATTATCATTAAAAGTTATTGCAGTGCTATGGTAAATTTTTCAACCGTTGGGGGCATACAGGTTCTATCGTTACAAATAATGCTTTCCACCTGGCCGGTAATATTTGTTTTTGCTTTTCCTTTTAGTGTTACGGTTTGCACAAAATCGGCCTTGCCTTCAAAATATTTTACGTTTGTTTTAAAGTTTTTATCGAAGTAGGTAACAATTTTACCGTTTTCTTTTGGCTTTGCCGCTGGTACAGTTACCAAAGGATTTTTATTAAATTCAAATGTGGTTGGCAATGCGCCACCATCAGGTGTATTTTGAGAATAAACATGCCATCCGGCAGGCGGAGTAGCCGTCATATGCAATTCATATTTATTGCCTGGTAATTTCTTTGCAGAAAAAGTCCAGCTTATTTTTTGCTGTGCAACTGCAGCGCTCAAACACATGATTAATACTATTGCAAAAGATACTTTTTTCATCTATCTTATTTTATAGTTCAAAACTACTATTATCAACGTTGGATTATTGAAAACGGTTTGTTATCGAACCCGTTTTAACAATTAATTTATACCAAACAGGTGGTTAAATACTTTAACGCCATCGAGGTTACTTAATTGTTTGCTGCAGGCTCTTTCGGGATGCGGCATCATACCATATACGTTTCTTTCTTTATTACAGATGCCTGCAATATTGTGAATGGCGCCATTTGGATTGCTTTCTGCAGATATTTTACCGTTTTCATCACAATAGCGATAAATTATCTGGCGGTTCATTTCCAGGCCTTCCAAAGTTTTATCGTTGGCAAAGTACCTGCCCTCGCCATGTGCCACCGGAATTTTAAGTGCTTCGCAACTTTCTGAAGCGGCTTCCTTCATAAAAATATTTTTACACACAAACTGTTGCTGGCTGTTGCGTAATAAAACACCCGGCAATAAACCGCTTTCGCATAATATCTGAAAGCCATTACAAACGCCTAATACTTTTCCGCCTTTATTGGCAAATTCAATTACACTTTGCATCATCGGGCTAAACCGGGCTATTGCGCCACAACGCAGGTAATCGCCATAACTAAACCCACCGGGCAATACAATACAGTCATCCGTGGTAAACATATCAATGTTTTTGTCTTTATGCCAAAGCTGAACTACTTCCTGCTGTAAATTATTTTGCAGGGCTTCAATCATATCTCTGTCGCAATTACTACCGGGAAAAACTACTACACCAAATTTCATGTACTTATTTTTATTAATGAGATGACTCCATTTCTTTGAAACGCAAATGTACAAATTACGGCTTTAAATGAGGTACGAAATAGCTTATTGCAATTACAAATGCCACCATTACCCAATGTAAAATGAGTGGAAATGTTTTTTTTGTTGGATACAGGAAAGCTGCTCCCAATAAGGCCGATAAAGGCACGGCACATAATATCCAGTATTCAAAAGTATGGGTGGCATTTACAAAAGGGATAAAAACAGCCACCAGCAGATATAAAAAAATAAGGTTCCAGCTTTTACGGGCCTGTATTAACTGCCGCCTGAAATTTTGCTGCACATAGAAAAAACCAATGGTAGAAGTTATCAATACTATAATAATGGCAATATAGGCCCAGTTGGTTTGGTTGAATTTGGGATTGGTTACTGCAAAGCCCGGAAATTTATACCCCTTCCATTTATCAGTTAAAAAAATACCGGCGGCTAAAAAATAGTAAGGCGTCATTATACCCAGTAAGGCTATCAGCCACTCAGATAATTTAAACGGCCGTATAATGGCCAGGCCAAAAATGATCAATGCCGCAAAAGCCAGTGATGGAAAGTAAAAGAAAGTTGCTAACCCAATGGCAATACCGATATTAAATAAAGAGGTTTTTGGATTAGCATCGTTATGCAAACCACTCATTTTTGCCCATACCCAAATTAATAAAGTATTTATTATTAATGGTGATGACAACATATTCCACTCTGCAAATAAAGAGGTAACCAGCAGGTAGCTCATACCGGTAAGGTAATTGGGCTTTTGCATCAGCCTTAAATCATTCACCAGTTTATTAAATGAAACCGCCTGTGTGTACAATAAAGCAAAAGCAATAATGGCATAAATAAGAGGAAAAGCCCCGGCAACCGGTTGTAACCATTTTAACAGGGCCTTGTACAAAAAGCCATCTATCATTTGTTGCTGCGGCACTTTAGGTTGTAAAAACATTGGCAGCTTAAGCAATATGCCATAAACAAGCAACAAAAAAGTATTGTAAGGATTGTTGGCTTTAAAAGTGCCTGTCACAGAAAATGAAGAGTTAAAAATTAATAATAGCTGATGCTGTGCAAAGGTGGTTAATTATTGCAATGAATAAAAAGAATTTTTAAAGACTATGGCCTGCTTATAAATCAACCTTTGCAAAACAGATATAACCCCTGTAAACACATGGTATAATTAACTGGCTGGCACTAACCTGCTTACTTAACCTGGGCATAAACTCGTAGCCCCTTTCCAGGCTTTTTAAAGTGGGGTTACGTGTTAATACGCCTGCCGGAGAAATGCTGTGGTTAGCAATAATCTGGTTTTTATTTTTATCATCATTAAATAAAAAATGAATTTCGCCGCCACTGTTTATAGTTGAGTAAGATAAAAAATTATCGTTATCATCATCATACTGATCCTTATGAATTACCCGGCTCCACTCTATTTCCCCTGTTTTATCAAGGCTTAAAATTAAAATGTTTGCATAATAATACCTTGTACTCTGGCTGCCAAAACTGTTTAATGGCCTGTACATTCCGGTATAAGGATTGTAATAATAATAGGAGTTTGCCCCGTAATAATAATTGTTTAAATAATCCCAGCGGTTCCAGGGGTTATTACTACCGCGGCTTTGGCTGGAGTAATCTTCGGCAGTAAGTAAAAAGCCCCCGTCTTTTTTTGCAAAAACCTGCCGTATAAAAAAATCGTCGAGTGCAAAACGTAATTGCCCTGATGTTTTAGCATCATTACGCAGGGTATCACCCATTACTGTAAAGCTCTGTATAAAAGGTTTGGTAGTTGGCTTATCCCATATATAGGTAAATAATCCTTCTATACTGCCACGGCTTTTTTTATAATAAAATGTATTAAGGATATACCGCTTGTTTAAATTATCTATCCGCAGTTTTACTTCATCAATATAATGCTCCTTTAAATCAATTTCTCTTGCAGTAAACGTATCCCGGGCCTGTTCCTGAATCATCAGGCTTAACTTATTGCTGTTATCCCTGAAACCTGATTTAGAATCTTTGGTAAAAACAAAAGTGCCTTCATTATCTACAGAAAAATTACTGAAATTATCCCTTCGGTCATCAAAATCCAGAGCCTGCCGGCTTTTGGCAATCATTTTTAAATCGCTGTTGAATAACATTGATACCAGGCTGTACTTGTCATTCTTCCTGGGCATTTTAAATACCATTATTTTCTGTTTATCCTCGCTGTAAAGAGTGGTGTAAATTTTATTATCAGCAAATACAGATACTTGTGTGGTATCCAGCTGCACCGGTTCCCCCACCGTTTTTCCTTCGCCATTCATTTTTACCCCCATGCAATACAATACATTTTTTTTCTGGTGTTGATAGATTATGTAAAAATGCCCGGCATAAATAACAAAATCAACATTAAAGGTTCTTTCCGGCATAAAATCAAGCTTGATGGTTTCCTTAATTTTCATATCGTCACCAAAAATATTGATCTTATGGCGCCACTTTCTTACGTTTTTATACACCAGAAAATTACCGTTCATTTTCCCTATCACCTCAAAATTAATATCACGGCTGTCTTCCTGCTCAAAATCGGAGTAAGTAACCTTTTGACATAATGCAGCAAAAGGCAATACCATAAACAATACTATGCTTAAAAAAAACCGTTTCATGAAGTAGAATGTTTACATTAAAATTACGATATAAAAACCAATACCATTACATTACACTGAACAAGATGTACTGAATTTTGTTTTTACATAAACCGTTAAAATAATTAAAAAGATGCAGACAGTATTAATAACCGGCGGCACAGGATTGGTAGGCGGCGCTTTAAGCAGGCTTTTGCTTGATAAAGGATACAGGGTGATTATACTTAGCCGCAGCAAGGCGATGAGTAGCACAAACTCAATAATACAAAGCAACCTGAGCTTTGCATACTGGGATATAAAAAAACAGGAAATTGATATTGCAGCCCTGCAGGCCGCAGACTATATCATTCACCTGGCAGGTGCAGGAGTTATGGATAAAAAATGGACGGCTACTTACAAAAAAGAAATTGTAAGCAGCCGTGCAGAGAGCGCAAAACTTATTGTGGATAGTTTAAGGGACAACACTAATAAAGTAAAAGCGGTGATCAGCGCCAGCGCAATTGGCTGGTACAACACTGGTGAAAATGTACATACAGAAGAAGAGCCTGCAGATGATAGTTTTTTAGGAGAGACCTGCAAATTATGGGAAGAAAGTATGGAGCCGGTAACACAATTAAACAAACGGCTTGTAAAATTGCGCATTGGAATTGTGCTAAGTAAAGATGGTGGTGCTTTAAAAGAGTTTATGAATCCGTTGCGTTTTGGAATTGCAGCAATTTTGGGTAGTGGCAAACAAATAATAAGCTGGATACATATTAATGACCTGTGCAACTTATTTGTATATGCCATAGAAAACGAACAGCTGTATGGTGTATATAATGCCGTAGCACCAAACCCGGTAAATAATAAAACCTTAACTATAACACTGGCTAAAAAAATGAAAGGTAAATTTTATATACCTGTACATGTACCCACATTTATTTTAAAGCTGATGCTGGGTGGCAGAAGTATTGAAATTTTAAAAAGCATTGCTGTAAGCTGCAAAAAAATACAGGATGCCGGTTTTAATTTTCAATTTAAAACTATTGAAACTGCATTGGAAAATGTGGTGAAAGAATAAACTAGGTCTTTAAATCTGTTTTACGGAAATAGCTGATGATGATGTAAAAATATGCAGCAATATAAAGTGCCGCTGCAATTATTAAAGTATAATCTGCCACTGTTCTTCTCTCCATAATTCTTGGTTTAAAAGGATTGGGCACCAGGGAATCTACAGCCTCTAATGGCATAAAATAACCTATCTGGCTGTCTTTTAAAGTAAATATTAACCACAATACATTATCAAGAATACAGACGATTGCAAAATAAATTATTATAGACAGGCCGGTACGTTTTACCAGTATTGCAACAAGATAGGCCAGCATTAAATACAATGTGGCCATCAATGCAAAGTAGCCTACCTGATAAACACCATCAAATATGCCGGCTTTTGAAGTAGAAAAAGTAATGCCAACCAAAAAGCCACATAAAAAAACCAGTAGTGTACTTACCGAAACAAAAAATATTACCAACGAAAATTTTGCCTTTAAAAAATCCATCCTGCTCCAGCCATCAATAATATTTTGCCTGTGGGTGCGGTATTGTACCTCGTTAGTGATCAATAATATGAACAGCATACCGATCAGTATAAAAAACAAACCTCCCATCCAGCTTGCGGCATGCCACACTTTGGGGAACACAAAAGGAGCATCAAGCATGGCCTTTAAAATTTCCTCTTCCACTTTTGCCGAACTGGTGGACATAGCTTCCATATACTTACTGGCAGAAAAATAAAATGCAAGCGGAAAGAATATAAGAAATCCTAAAAATAAAATCCAGAAAGTACGGTAGGTTTTTATTTTAAGCCATTCAATTTTAAAAAGATTAAGCATAAATTATTTTTAAAAAATATTGTAATTATTATCTGTCGCTTTGGTTACCGGTAATTTCCAAAAATCTGGTTTCCAGCGATTTTCTTTTTTCGTTAAGCTGGTTTAATACGATACCATTTTCAAAACAAAATTTATTTACTGCTTCGGCGTTAATATTATCCCTGCAGGTTATTTGTAAATGATGGTCCATTGTAATTATTTCTTCTACACCAACCATTCGCTGTAACACATTTTTCAATGCATAATTATCAACTGCACTCAGCTCCACTAAAACAGTTGTAACCGCCTCTGCAGTGCCGCTGGTATTCATTACATCTTTAACAGAGCCCACCGTTTTTAATACCCCTTTTTGAATTATGGCAACATGCGAACAAACTTTTTCCACTTCATCCAGTATATGGCTGGCCATAATGATGGTTTTACCTTTGCGGTTCAGTTCCTTTATCAACTCCCGTATTTCGGCAATGCCGGCAGGATCCAATCCATTGGTTGGTTCATCAAAAACTAAAATTTCGGGGTCGCCCAGTAAAGCAGAAGCTATGGCCAGCCTTTGCTTCATACCTAAAGAGTAGGTATTAAATTTTGACGATTTACGCTGGTAAAGATTTACGGTATGTAAAACCCTGTCAATATCTTCTCCGCCCTTGCCTTTTATTTTAGCGGCAATCTTCAAATTATCTTCTGCACTCAGGTAGTGATAAAAATTTGGTGTTTCTAAAAGCGTACCTATTTTTTTTCTTACTTCGGCGGTGCTTTGTTCGCCCCGCCATGAGTAACCGCCGCTGGTAGCTTTTAAAACATCCATTACAATACCCAGCAAAGTGGTTTTACCGCTGCCATTAGGGCCTAAAATGCCAAATACTGTTTGTGCAGGCACTGTAAAACTTACGTTTTGCAATGCTTTAACTGCACCGTAATTTTTACTCAGATTTTCAATAGAAAGTATTGCAGACACGGGCAATTTATTTTAAGGGTTTTAAAATTTGCTGTAATATACAATTAAGCTTCATTAGAATTATGCGCCTGATGATAAACGGCAGAATAATTTCCAATTACCAGTTGTGGATTGGCGAAATTAAATTGGTTTAATTTAAGCAGGTCAATATCTTCCTGCTTTACCCGGCGATGTATCGGGTGCATGGTTCCACCTTTTGTACCAGCTGCAACATGGGGTTCGTATTGATATTGCGGATCTACCAAAGTACCACGGGGATACATAATGCCGGGCACACCTTTTCCCCGCAGGTCCATATCTGCAGGATGATCGAGCCCTAAAGTATGGCCGTATTCATGTGCTGCTGTGGTAGAACCCAGGTACAGATTTTCCATTTTAAATAAACCTGTATTACAACCCAGGCCATCTACAAACGAAATATTACAGTGTACAAATTCCTCTACCCTGAAATAATTATTCCGGGGGTTCCTGTTTTCAAAAATATCTTCGGGTGTAAGCTGTGTAAATAAATATCCTTTAATAACAAATACTGCTGTGTAATTGTCATCTTTAAATTTCACTATTGCTTTTGGTTCATTCCACATTGTTTCAATTTCATCGGCACATTGTTTTGCCAATGGCTCTGTTGCCAGGCTGCCATACAGCAAAATATTAGAGTAAATGAAAAGCTGTTTTGAATATTTGTCTATTTCGATAGTACCCATTTATGCTGTTTATCTTTTTGTAGTAAGTAAGAAATCTGATTGCTGTACCTCCTTCATGCTTTAAATATAAAAAAAAGCACCGGATGAAATATCCAATGCTCTTTATTTATTTATCACTCTTTGCTGAATTAATTCCTCAAGGGTTTACCGCTTTTCAACACACTCTGTATTCTTTCCAGTGTCTTTTTCTCTCCACATAAAGAAAGGAATGCTTCCCTTTCCAGG
>JAYVJU010000258.1:0-10203 GCA_043769035.1 Ferruginibacter sp. | reverse complement strand
TCATTTAATTCATTCAATATGTCTATCCTGCTTTCCATTACTGTTTTAAGACCCTGTTTGTTATAAAAAGTTTAATTATTCAGTATAAATTCTTCTATTTTTTTAACTGCATGATGATAGCTTGCTTTTAAAGCCCCTTCGCTGGTTTCTAAAACCCGGCTCATTTTTTCGTAAGGCATTTCATCATAGTACCTTAAGTTAAATACAACCCGCTGTTTTTCAGGCAACTGCTGTATTGCAATCTGAAGTTTCCATTCCAGTTTATTTGCATCAAAATGCTGATCTGACTTTAACTTGTTACTAAGCCCATTTTCCACATCTCCCAGCGAAACTGCCGATCTTTTCTTCTGTTGCTCTAAAAAAGTAAGCGATTCATTGGTTGCTATACGGTATAACCAGGTATATAACTGGCTGTCTTCCCTGAAATTTTCCAGGCCTTTCCAAACTTTAATAAACATGTTCTGCAGCACATCATTGGCATCTTCATGTTCTACCACCATACGGCGGATATGCCAGTATAATTTTTCCTGGTATTTTTTTATAATAGCTGTAAAAGCCCGCTCTTTTGTAGCAGCTTCGGCAAACTGGCTTAGCAGTTCTTTATCTTCTAAGTGTATGGCCATAAAAGGTTTGAGGTAGTAAAAGTAAAAAAACCAACTGTAAGATTGGTTTTTTTATAAAAAGTTTAAATGTGTGTTGAGTTTACGGGCATTTTCCTGCGGTATAATTTTTAATACCATCGCATTCTGCAGAGCAGGCATTATCATAAGTTACATTATTACAACCGCATACCGGGTTATAATAAAGTGGGCAAATACAACCGGTATCTATCGGCCCCTTAGGGCAATTATTATCTGTGCTTGTTTTTTTACAGGAGAATAAGAATAGCATTCCTGTTGTAAAAAAAAGATAAATAAGCTTTTTCATACCAACAGCAAAACAAATACTAAGCCAACAAAAGTTAAATTTTACCCTTTACGGCTCAATACTTTTTCTGCAGCAGCAACAATATTGGGTGTATCCAGGCCATATTTTTTAAGCAGGTCTGTTGGCTTGCCACTTTCGCCAAAAGTATCGTTTGTACCAATATACTCAATCGGTATAGGAAAATGCTTAGCTGCAACCTGTGCAATACTATCGCCCAAGCCTCCAATAATATTATGTTCTTCGGCAGTAACTGCACATTTTGTTTTTTTAATAGATGCTATCACCGCATCAACATCCAATGGCTTTATAGTATGAATATTAATTACTTCAACACTTATTCCTTTTTCTTCTAAAATTCTACCGGCTTCCACTGCTTTCCAAACTAAATGGCCACAGGCAAAAATTGTTACATCCTTCCCTTCGGAAAGTTGTTGCGCTTTACCTATTACAAAATCTTCTTCTTTTGTAAAAATGGGCCAAACCGGCCGCCCAAACCTTAGATAAACCGGGCCTTCATAATCTGCAATAGCTTGTGTAGCTGCTTTGGTTTGATTATAGTCTGCAGGTACAATCACCGTCATACCCGGCAGCATTTTCATTAAACCAATATCTTCTAAAATCTGGTGTGTTGCACCATCTTCACCCAAGGTTAGTCCGGCATGAGAAGCACATATTTTTACATTTTTGCCGCTGTAAGCAACACTTTGACGGATTTGATCGTAAACCCTTCCGGTAGAAAAGTTGGCAAAAGTTGTAGTATAAGGAATTTTACCTCCAATGGTCAGTCCGGCGGCAATACCAATCATATTGGCTTCGGCAATACCAACCTGCACAAAACGCTCAGGAAATTCTTTAATAAATCCGTTTAATTTCATAGAGCCTAAAAGGTCGGCAGTTAATGCAATAATGTTGGGGTTTTTTCTGGCGGCCTCTAAAATACCATCTCCAAAACCACTACGGGTATCTTTGTTACCTGTTACTTCAATTTTACTGAGCATATGCAAAAGTTCTGTTTTGAAAATTTATAAGATTCCGCAAAGTAAAAGAAAGATTCAATTGAAAAGTAAAGTAATTTAAAAAGTTGCTCACAATGTTTCGGCAAGAGGGGTTAAACCGGGGCAATTAATTTGAAATCTCAGAGATAGTATAATATTTTAAATTATTTGCCCTGGAAAAATCAATTATTGCTTTAAGTCTGTCGATAGTTAAGCTGAACTTATCAGAGGTATTAATGTCATGTGCTACAAAAACAGCACAGGATTTATTATTGGTTACAGATTCCAATATTTTAATAATATCATGATCGCTTCTTTTACTGCTTTTGTCGATACCAAGGCCATACAGAAGCTTATTACAATGTGTTGCTACAATACTTTTTGTATAATCTTTTGTGCCATTAAGTGCCCTTATACTTTTAAAATGACCCATTAACAGCGTATCGAGAAAGTAATTGTGTGCCCCATAAGGATAAGCAAAGGTTTTTGGGTAAAAGCCATCATTGTTCATCAATTTAAGGTCATTATCAATTTCATTACGGATCAATTCATCAAAAGAGTGGCCATATTTAAATACATAATCCTGTAAGTTGGGATGATTGGTAGTATGAAAAGCTATTTCGTGGCCATGATTTTGAATAATGGCAAGTTTTTCCTTTTGTTTTTTTGTTAAAAGATGGTAAGAAGAAACGTAAAAAGTAGCTTTAACACCTGCACTGTCTAAAAAAGGCAAATAGGTAAACCAATTATCTACTCTGCGGTCGTCAAATGTTAATGCTATCCCGGCTTCGGGCATACTACCTTTTCTAATAAATTTTTTGCAACCAGAAAACAAAACAATAATTACCATGAGGATACACAGTATCCCTGCAAATTTTTTTGCCATAAATCATACTAGTCCTCTTTTTTTAAGGGAGTTTACTCAGGATAATGTAGGGTTAAGGATTGTGGGAGCTGGCGAAGATAATAGAAAATTAGTTTAATCCCGCTTTTTGCGACTTAAAAATATTTTGTTCATTTTTTAATTTCAGTTCCCATTTCCATGCTGTATCCATCATAACATCAAGGCCGTAGGCAGGGTTCCAGCCAAGGCTGTTTTTTGCTTTGTTGTTATTGGCATATATAGCTATTACATCGCCGGGGCGGCGAGGGCCAAGCTGGTAATTAAGTTTTACGCCACTTACTTTTTCAAAAGCTGCTATGGCTTCTAAAACTGTATAGCCATTGCCAGTACCTAAATTAAAAACTTCGCAGTTGCTGTTGTTTTTTCTATTGATAAGATAATTTAATGCCAGTGTATGTGCGTGGGCTATATCACATACATGTATAAAATCTCTAACGCAGCTGCCGTCTTTTGTATCGTAATCTGTTCCAAATACCTGCATCATGGGTATTTTACCAATAGCAGTTTGTGTTATTGCCGGAACAAGGTTTGCCGGTTTGCCGATAGGCAATTCGCCAATATTTATAGATGGATGAGCGCCTACCGGGTTAAAATAACGGAGTAAAATAGCTTTTAATGAACTACCCTTTACAGTATCTTTTATTATTTGTTCGCCCATTTGTTTGGTGGCACCATAAGGCGATTCTGCCGGCTTTTGTGGCGTTTCCTCGGTTACTATCATACTATCAGGATTGCCATACACCGTACAGGAAGAAGAGAAAACAAAATGCGGCACATTAAATTCCTCTGCACATTTTAAAATATTAACCAGTGAGGCAAGATTATTTTCAAAGTACATTAATGGTTTTTCAACCGACTCGCCAACGGCTTTATATGCTGCAAAATGTATAATGCCTTTTATATCGGGGTTTTCCTGAAAGATGGCATAGGTATCATCATAAATACACAGGTCAACCTTGTAATTTTTTATTTTTTTACCAATGATCTTTTCAACTCCGTCAAGTATAGCTTCGTTACTGCGTGAATTATTATCTGCACATACAACATCAAAACCGTTATTAACCAAATCAACAATTGTATGAGAGCCAATATAACCGCAGCCGCCTGTCACTAATATTTTTTCCATACTACAAAGAAAATAAAAAAATCACTCAGTTGCGTGAGTGATTTTGTGTATATAAATTAATTACAGTTTACTTTACAAAAAATGATACCACATAATAAACCAGCGCTGCAAGCAACCCACTTACAGGTATAGTTAAAATCCATGCCCACAGCAGGTTTACAGTTACCCCCCAGCGTACAGCACTTAGCCTTTTAGTAGCACCCACACCAATTATACTACCAGTTATGGTATGTGTTGTTGAAACAGGGATACCCATTTGCCCGGTAAAAAACAAGGTAAATGCACCTGCTGTTTCGGCTGCCACGCCTTCCAGCGGTGTAACTTTTGTAATTTTTGTACCCATGGTTTTTATAATTTTCCAGCCGCCACTCATTGTGCCTAAACCAATGGCTAAATAGCAGGCAGCAGGAACCCAGTTAGGTAAGTCGGAAAAATTTTGCATGTTGCCATTTGCAATTAATGCTGCACCAATAATACCCATTACTTTTTGTGCATCGTTACCACCATGGCCTATACTGAATGCTGCCGAACTGAACAGCTGTAGTTTTTTAAACATATTGGCCACTTTAAAAGCTGTTGGTGTTCTTACTTTCTCTACATATAAATACACTAAACTAAATAATATAGATGTAAAAATTATACCCCAAACAATCATACTGTTATCTGCTTTATCTATATCTTTTGCAAGAGCTTTTTCTATACTGAAGCCTTCGATTTTCTTCTTTACTTTGTCTTTATTTACATCAGCAATTGGATAAATTGCACTTAATGCAACTATTGTACTATCTAAAGACAATTCTTTATTAAAATATTTTTTTAAAGGCCCTTTATAGTTTTCAGTAGCTTCTTTAGCAATATTGTATTCTGCTTTTATTTTATTGTTGCTTGTTGCCTTCGCTTCCAGTACTAAAAAATCGTTGGCATTGCGTACATCATCTTTTAACCTGCTGGCTTCTATATCTTTCAACCAGCCACTGTCTGCAGCCTGTTTGGCAATTTTTGCTGCACCCAACTTATCAAAATTGGTAACTAAAGCATCTATTTTGTTATAGTTGGGTAATGCTTTATCTAATTTATCTTTTGCGGTGTTATATGCTTTTAAAACAACTGTATCCGTAGGGTTAGCTTCTTTTTTAGCCTGAGTTTCTTTTACTTCTTTTTTGTATTTATCTATTTTTAAAAACTTTTGCAGGTTTTCATCCATTTTGCTGCTTTCAAAATTATCAAACAGCAAAACTGTTAAAAAAGTAACCAAAGCAATTATACCCAGCCGGGCCCAAACATTCCGCATTATTGTGACTATGGTAATAAAAATGGAAATACCCATACCAATAAGCGGCGCCAGAAAAATAAATAAAATGGTACTTAAAATAATATCTGATTCTACAATTTTACCCCAGCTGTAAGTAATGCCTTTTTGAGATAAAGCATGTGCAATTGCTGCGCCTGCAAAACCACCGATTAGTGTATGAGAAGATGAAGAAGGAATACCGTACCACCATGTTAATAAATTCCAGAAAATGGCTGCAATAAGGCCTGCTAAAATTACAGGCAGTGTTATAAATTCTTTGTTAACTGTTTTGCTGATGGTATTGGCTACAGCATGATCTTTAAAAATAAAAAAAGCTATACAATTAAAAAAAGCTGCCCAAACCACAGCCTGAAACGGCGTTAATACTTTTGTAGAAACTACGGTGGCTATTGAGTTAGCTGCATCATGAAAACCATTGATGTAGTCGAATATTAAAGCAAGGGCTATAATTACAATTACTAAAGTCATATTTGTTACAATGTGCTAATGTGCTGATTTGCTAATGTGCTGATTTCTGAAATTCCCTGAAACCTGCACTGATCATTAGCATATTAGCATATCGGCTAATTAGCTAATCGGTTTATGCGTATTTTACAATTATACTTTCAATTACATTAGCGGCATCCTCACATTTATCAGTTACTATTTCCATCACCTGATAAATCTCTCTCATCTTAATTACCTGCTTTGCGTCATTTTCTTCTGCAAATAGTTTTTCAATACTCATATCAAAAATATCGTCGCCCTGGTTTTCTATACTGTTAATCTGTACTAATGCATCAGTAATCTGGCGCATATTTTTCATGTTACGCAATTCTGTTACTGCCCTGCTTACGGCTACACAACCCTGAGAAATAATTTCTGCCATTTTAAGAATGCCGGTATCATTAGGGTTTATTTTATAAAAATTTATCTTTTTTGCAGTAGCCTGAATATAATCTGCAATGTCATCTAATGCTGTAGCCAGATAATGAATATCTTCCCTGTCGAACGGTGTAATAAAGTTTTTACCCAGCTCAGTAAATATCTGGTGCGTATAATCATCATTTATATGCTCCATGTCTTCTATTTCCTTAATAAGTTTTGCCCTTTCGTCAAAGTCGGGTTCATTTACTACTTCCTTAAGTTTTTCTCCCATTTTTACCAGTACGCCAACTACATTTTCAAACAGTTGAAAAAACACCCTGTCTTTTGGTAAAAATATTTTTAAAATTGAATTGAAGCCTGCCATAGTTTATTTTTTGCAAATGTAGAATGTTGTTAATGATACTTTGAGTGATATTTATTAGTAACGTAAATTTAATATTAGAAATTAACTTGAGCCTGTAATCTTAAAAAATTACCTTTTTGGAAGTTATTTTTTGCTTTTGCATCCTCAAAACGCCTTTCCGATAACACATAAGATGTAGTAAATTCAAAATTTTTATTGATTTGCCACTCTATACCTGTTTCCATTTCTTTTACATTATAGCTTCTTGCATCTAACTCATGCTTTTTTCCACCTTCGTATTGCTGAATACGGGTAAAAGGAAATAGCGACATCCCATTTTTTAATAATTTTCTATAAGATACGGTGATATACCCTCCTTTTAAATTTTTTATTTCGATTGAATCTTTTGCAGGGTTATACTGTGGCCCTTTACCCCAATTATACTCTGCCTGAATGCCTAAAGGTTTGGGGTACAAAATAAAAGAGGTTGCAAATCTCTTATCATCAAATTCAAAATTATTTGCAGCCTTTACACCTGCACTTCTTAAATCTGTTGGTAGTACATATTTACCGGCGTATGCCTGAATACCCGGTTCAACTATCTGATTATTTATTTTAAACGGATAGCTAAGCCTTGTTACAGCATGTAAACTATTATTTAATTCGGCTCTATTGGCTGTTTGCCCATTATATAATCCAAATGCAAAAATGCCGTAATCGCCACTGCCTTTAAAATTATCTCTTACAAAAGCGGTAAACATATCTCTTTTTGCTTTTGGTGCCCAGTAAAAAAATGCTCCTAAATCTCTTTCGTTTGATACAGCACTGTTTAATGCATCATTCCTGTCGAGCGGTAAACGATTTTGGCTGCTTTGCATATTCTCAAAACCAAAGGGCACTTTACTTTGACCTATACGTACTCTAAACTCATTCTTTTTATCAAAGCCAATATCAAAATAAGCATCTCTAATTTGAAAGATATGTTGTGTAGTACCTGTAGAACTGCCAAAATCCGGCTGTATATAGAAATATACGTTATTGGCAATTTGGCCACTCAATATTATACGACCCCGCCTTATAATAAAACCGCCACCATCCCCAACAGAACGGTCGCATTGTTCGCATTTTAATTTGGGATTGGTTTCCAGCAAACGGTTATAGCGAACCTGTATGTAACCACGGATAGCAAAATTTTCGTACCAATGTTTGGTTTCTTTTTTTGAGGATTCCGCTTTATCACCTGTGGTTGATGATTGTGCAGCGGCAGCAAACATAGTAATAACTGCAAAAGCAGTTAGTGCCATTTGTTTCATGTAATATCTTTTAATTGCGCTGCAAAAAAAAGCCTTATACCAGAGAAGATCCCCTTTTCAATATTACTAAATTGTTAAGCCTGCAAAGATAGCCCCGCCAATTAAGGCGGAGCTTGCAATTAGAAGACATTACATGCCTGGAAAAGCCATAATGCTAATGATGTAAAATTCAATTCCAAATGTTACTAAAACGTAAACTAAATGTTACTAAATGTTCATTTTAATGTTATGGCGTAGCGTTTTATATACAGTTCATAATTTCTTAACAGTAGAGTAATAACAAGGTAACATTGAAATATTCTCTTTGCGGCATGAAATTAACGCACATAAGAATTTTAATTACACTTATAGTATTTATCTGTTTATCTTTTACAGCACTTGCACAAAAAGGAAAGATAGAAGGGAAAATTACTGATTCAAAAACCGGTAATCCGGTAGCTGGTGTTTCGGTATTAATTAAAGAAACCGGAAAAGGTATTGCAACAGATTTAGAAGGCCGCTTTTCTTTTACGGTAGAAACAGGCAAAAAATATACAATTACCCTAAGCTCTACCAATTACGAAGCCAAAGAAATTACTGAGGTAGAAACCGGTGCAGATGGTATTGCACACCTTGATATTACAGTAACACAAAAAGCAAAAACAGGCGAAGAAGTTATTGTACGCAGCACCAGCACCGCAAGAAAAGAATCTACCAACTCCCTGATTGCTTTTCAAAAAAATACAAATACTGTAGCATCTGTAATTTCTGCAGAAGCTATCAGAAGAAGCCCCGATAGAAATACAGGTGAGGTGTTAAAGCGTTTGCCGGGCACCAGCATACAGGAAGGTAAATTTTTGGTGGTAAGAGGTTTGGCCGACAGGTACAACCAGGCTATGCTGAATGGTATTTTATTAACCAGTACCGAACCCGACCGTAAAACTTTTTCTTTTGATATTATACCCAGTAACATGGTGGATAATATTGTAGTAAACAAAGCCTTTGTACCAGAACTTCCCGGCGAGTGGGCGGGTGGCTTAATACAGGTAAATACAAAAGATATTCCTGCTAAAAACTTTTTTAATATTCAGCTAAGCAGTGGTTTTAATACACAAACTATTGGTAAAGATTTTTACGAAGATAAAGGTGGCAAAACAGATTGGCTGGGCATAGATGATGGTACAAGAAATTTACCTGCTGCTTACACCACAAAAAGCGGTTTTGATACAGCAAGTTTTGCAAGCAAAACGGCTATGGGCAAGTCGATGCGTAATGCATGGGCACCCACAAAAATTGCTGCTCCGTTTAATACTGCTTTTGAATTGAATGGCGGATTTAAAGGAAAAATATTTGGAAAAACACTGGGCGGTATTTTTGGTGTTACTTACCGCAAAAACAACAGTATTCAGGATATTGTAAACAGGCACAATAATTTTGAAAATGGAAGAGAGTTTAAGAATACTGATATTGATTTTAATGACGAACGTTATTTACAAAGCACTGCAGTAAGTGCAATAGCCAGTTTATCTTTACAACTTAATACTTCAAACAAAGTATCTTTAAAAAGTATCGTCAGTGCCAATACTGCTAACAGCACTATTTTAAGAACAGGATTAGATGATACCCGTAATGAAAATATTAAAGCTTACGAATATAGCTTTAAGCAGAATACCTTTTTTACTACCCAACTTACCGGGCAACATGGCTTAAGTAAAAATTTAAAACTTAACTGGAATGGTGCTTTTACCATTTTAGATGGCTATTCACCGGATCAAAGAAGGTTGCAATATTCCAAAACAGCTGGCAGTACAGACCCCTTCAGGGCCATAATATCCAACAACTTATCGCAGGCAAGTGGCAGCAGAATATATCAGATTTTAAACGATTACATCTACACCACCGGTGGCGATTTAACCTACACTTTAAAGAACAAGCAAACCATAAAAGGTGGTTATATGTTTCAGGTAAGAGATCGTTTATTTGATGCTAAATTATTTGCTAATTATTTACCTGTTGATAATGATGCGTTGAAATTATTACCTGCCGACAAAATATTTGCACCAGAAAATTTTGGAAACGGTACAGATAATAAGATAGCTTTTGATGCGATTAAAGGGAGTACTTTCCGTTATTTAGCCAACACCATTTTAAATGCAGGCTATGTACAAATGGATAATGAATTGTTTGATAAACTGCGTTTAGTGTGGGGCTTAAGAGTTGAGCATTTTGACCAGTTGGTAGGCAGTGTGAAAAAATGGGATCCCCGTCACACGTATTCAAAAGTTACCGATTTTTTACCCGGTATAAATGCTACCTACAAAATAAACCCTAAAACAAATCTCCGTTTGTCTGCTTCTCAAACAGTAATACGCCCCGAGTTGAGAGAATTGAGTGCACTTAATTTATACGATTTTGAATTGAATGCTTCGGTTAATGG
>JAYVJU010000257.1:0-4030 GCA_043769035.1 Ferruginibacter sp. | reverse complement strand
CGATGCTTTAGATAAAGTAGCTAAGCAAACTGGCGAAAATGGTTACGAAGTCTGGAAAAAAGCGTTATCTAACATTACTCCAGGTGTAGAGGTAAGAAGCCGCCGTATTGGTGGTGCAACTTTCCAGATACCTGCAGAGGTACGTGCTGACAGAAAAATTTCTTTAAGCATTAAATGGATGGTAAAATACAGCCGCGACAGGAATGGCCGCAGCATGTCGGATAAATTAGCCAATGAAATAGTTGCTGCAAGTAAAGGTGAAGGCGCTTCTTTTAAAAAGAAAGAAGATACACACCGTATGGCTGAAGCTAACAAAGCTTTTGCTCACTTCAGAATCTAACAATTGTAAATATATTTTAAAAACCGTCTTTTTTAAGGACGGTTTTTTTATTTTACCTAACTTTAGTTTTTAACGATTAAAAATTTTGCTACATGAACACCAGGAGAACTTTTATAAAACAATCAGGCTTGATAACAGCAGGCCTGGTTTTAAATCCTTCGGAGCTGTTAAAGAAACAAAAAACAGTAGGCATCCAGTTGTATTCATTAAGGGATGAAATTGTAAAAGACCCCAAGGGTGTAATACAAAAAGTGGCAGCGGCCGGTTACCGCAATGTTGAAATGTATGGCTTAAGCGACGGTAATAAATTTTACGGGTTACCTGTAAAAGAGATTGCCCAGCTTTTAAAAGACAATAATTTAAAAAGCTCCAGCGGCCATTATGCCCCGGTAAATTTTTTATTTGAAAACGGTAATGGCGATGATGTAAAAAACTTTTGTGAAGTGGGCAATACCCTTGGCAATAAGTATATCATCATTCCCTGGCTGAGCGAAGAGAAAAGAAAAACCATTGATCAGTACAAAGGGCTTGCAGAAAGAATTAATAAAGCTGCTGAAATATGTAAAGCTGCCGGTTTGCAAATGGCTTATCATAATCATGATTTTGAATTTGCAGATATTAATGGCCAGCATGGGTATGATATTTTATTGAACAATACCGATAGCGACCTGGTAAAATTTGAAATGGACCTGTACTGGGTGGTAAGGGCAGGGTATAATCCTGTTGAGCTGTTTAAAAAACACCCGGGGCGTTTTCACTTATGGCATGTAAAAGATATGCTTAAGACAGATAAAACAAAAAATACCGAAATAGGTAATGGCTCTGTTGATTTTAAAACCATATTTGCCGGTGCAAAACTGGCCGGTGTAAAACATTATATAGTAGAGCAGGAGAACACCTATATGCCCGATATTTTTACCAGTATTAAAACAAGTTGCAGTTATACAAAGAATACGTTGCTTAAATAATTAAACAGACTAGTAAATAAAAATCCCGTTAACACTTTGGTGTAACGGGATTTTTATTATCATTTATTTTTAGGTTGTATAAAATCCCAGAGGTTGCCATACAGGTCTTCAAAAACAGCAACGGTGCCATAAGGCTGTTCTTCCGGTGGCCGCACAAAATTGATATCCTTTTTCAGCATGGCATTATAATCTCTCCAGAAATCATCGGTGTATAAAAATAAAAATACCCTGCCGCCGGTTTGGTTGCCTACACGGCTTTGCTGTGCTTCCGTGGCAGCTTGTGCCAGTAATAAACAACATTGCCCGTTACCGGGTGGCGCCACCATTACCCAGCGTTTGGTGTCGCTGAGCCTTGTGTCTTCCAGCAATGTAAAATTTAATTTTTCGGTATAAAATTTTATGGCGTCATCGTAGTTGGCAACTACTAAAGCAATATGGGCTATGTGTTGGTTCATGTTTTTAAGTGTGGTGTGAAATAGTGAGGGGGCTGCTTTTTTTATATTGGGAAAGGGGATTAAGTGTAGGGGTTATCTTTTTTACACAGATTTCATGTTGTGCGTTCGACATTTTTCATCTATCAATTATGTTGTTTGTCATGACAAGATTTGCATACTGAAACAAGCCATTCGATTGGCTCTTTCCCAATATTGTATTTTGCATATCTTTTATGGTGAACCTCTGTCGCACGACCACCGCAATATACACAACGCCAATTATCTCGTTTAAGAACAACATATCGCTTACGTTTCCATGCTTCTGATTTGAGATAGTCGTTTCTATAATAGTCACGGCGTTGTTTACGTTTTATTTCAAATAGCCAACGATTAAATACAGCTACAGCAATTGCTGCAATTAATATAATTAAAATCTGAAAATTCATGCTACTGACATCTGTTTTTCGTCTTATTCTAAAAGTGTTTTAAACCATTTAGAAAATTTCTGTCTTTCAGTCGAATGAGTAAACAATGCATCCTTTTCGTAATTGTTTGAGAAGCTAATCAAGTTCACATTTTCTTTACTTATGCACATTACTAAGATTACAGAACCTTGTCCCAAATTGCTTTTAAATGCGATAACAGTTAAGCTGTCCATTGCATAGATTTTCTTTTTTATATCCTTCCAACGAGAAGTGTTGGAGTTTTTGTAAGATTGAGAGCTTTCAAACATTTTGAAAAAACCGTCTTTGCTATAACCAGAGCCATCATAATAAAATTTGTACTGGTCATAAAACTCTAACACTTTATTTGTCACATTTTCCAAAGGAACGTACTTGGTTGTACTGTCTTTTAGTGTTGTCCAAAGGAATTGCTGTCCGAAAGCGGTTGCTGTAAAAACTACGAAGAAAAAAATAAGTACAAACCTTTTCATACAGTTGTCTATATTAAGAAATTCAAATTTAATTGAGATGTCCGTTTATGCTGACGAACAACTCCTGTATTTCCGCTACACTTATTCCTAAATCAAATGTTTAGCGATACATAAAGTAATATTGAGGTAATAAAATTCTGTAAAGTAAGATAGGTAAAAAAGTGAAAATATTATCAACACTGCTATATAAAAAATCCCACCAGCTATTTAACTGGCGGGACTTTAAAAAATATCAAAACAATTTATACAAAACTCTTTTCAGCCATATCCGGTATGTCAACTGCTTTGTAAGCACCGGCATCCAATTTCTTTTTGGTGGCTTCAAAAGCCTGCAATGTTTTTTCAATATCTGCATCGCTGTGTGCGGCAGTAGGTATCAGCCTGTAAATAATATCGCCTTTAGGTATTACGGGGTACACCACAATTGAGCAGAAGATGCCATAGTTCTCTCTCAGGTCCATTACCATTTGTGTAGCTTCTGGCACATCGCCTTTCATGTAAATGGGTGTTACGGGGCTGTTGGTATCACCAATATCAAAACCACGTTCTTTTAAACCGCTTTGTAATTTGTTTACATTATCCCATAGTTTTTCTCTCAGCTCAGGCATGGTCTTTATCATGTCCATACGCTTCAGCATACCTTCAACCACTAACAGGGGAACACTCTTTGCAAAGATCTGGCTGCGTACATTGTAGCGTAAATATTTCAATACGGCTTTGGGGCCGCAAATAAAGCCACCCAGACTGCCCAGGCTTTTTACCATGCTGGAAAAGTACAGATCAATACCTTCCTGGCAACCCTGTGCTTCATCGGCACCGGCGCCGGTGGGGCCCATATAACCAAATCCATGTGCATCATCTATAAAAACCCGGAACTCATATTTTTTCTTCAGTGCAACTATTTCTTTTAAAATACCCTGCTCGCCATCCATGCCAAACACACCTTCGGTTATTACCAAAATACCACCGCCATTTTTAGCGGCCATTTCGGTAGCTCTTTGTAATTGCTTTTCGCAGTCTTCAATATCGTTATGTTTAAAAGCGTAGCGGTGGCCCATGTGCAGGCGTACACCGTCAACTATGCAGGCATGGCTTTCGGCATCATACACAATTACATCGCGGCGGTTTACCAACGCATCAATAACGCTTACCACACCCTGGTAACCAAAGTTCAGTAACATCGTATCTTCTCTACCAGTAAATTCGCTTAATACTTTTTCCAGTTCTTCGTGTTTGCTGGTATTACCACTCATCATCCTGGCACCCATCGGGTTGCCCATACCATATTTAGCGGCCGCTTCCGCATCCACTGTTCTTATTTCGGGATGGTTTACTAAACCCAGGTAATTATTCA
>JAYVJU010000256.1:0-12598 GCA_043769035.1 Ferruginibacter sp. | reverse complement strand
CCAAAAATATCAACACAATACAGATCAAAATCCAGCTTATTGGTTTTTTCCTTTATGATGGTGTAATCAAAATAGTATTGCCCCATATTAAAGGAGCCTTTGTGTACGGTTTCCCACTCATTATCCATTAAAAATTTGGTGCGGTGCATGGGCATAACCACTTTGGCAATATGCCCCAGCTGGTTTTGATATTTAGGTAGAGCCCCCGCAACATCGGCAAGGCCACCTGCTTTTGCGTAAGGGTAACATTCAGCAGTTACATGAAGTATTTCCATTATTATAGGTTGTATAATTCTGTTTACAATTTAGGGAGATTTGTTTAATTTAAACAAATTATAAAAATATTAATCTACTATTCACAAAATAGTAATTTGTGCAGATACATTACTCAACAGTTGTATGATACACTTTAAATAAAATCAAAAATTTTTTACCGTCAGCAAATTATTCTATTTTCAACCACTTAAAAAAACATAACGATATGCCAACTGAACAAAAAGATTTGATAACCCCATCATCAGCTATGGATACCTCTAAAACAAAATGGAGCCAGTTTGGTACACTTGTAAGTGTATTTTTCTTTTGGGGATTTGTTGCTGCCAGCAACGATGTACTGATACCCGTTTTTAAAGAAAAACTGAATTTAACGCAGGTACAGGCGCAAATGGTTTCTTTTGCATTTTATGTAGCTTATTCTGTTGGTGCAATATTATATTTTATAATCAGCAAAATGCTTAAACAGGATTTACTGAATAAGATTGGTTACAAAAATGGTATCAGTATTGGGTTGATTATTTCTGCAATTGGTACTTTATTATTTATACCGGCAGCTAGTACCGAATCTTTTCCACTATTTATTTCCGGCTTATTTATTATTGGGTTAGGCTTTTCTTTACAGCAAACAGCCGCCAATCCGCTGGCTATTAATATGGGCAGTGCCAGTACCGGTTCTCAAAGGTTAAGTATGGCAGGTGGGGTAAATAATTTTGGTACTACTATTGGTCCATTAATTGTTAACCTGGCTATTTTTGGTTCGGTATCTACAATAATGGTAAGTTCATTAAGTTCTGTAAAAACACCTTATTTAATTTTAGGCGCTGCATTTTTAATAGTAGCAGTAATATTTTATTTTTCATCGGTACCCAATAAATTGGTAAGTAATACCGAAGAGTTGGCAGAGTCGAAAGTAAAATGGGTGGACCGTGGCTCTCCTTTTAAATACCCGCAATTATGGATGGGGATGATTGCAATTTTTGTTTATGTTGGTGTAGAAGTTAGTACTGCTGCAAATTTGCCTGAATTTATGACACAAAAATTAGGTACTCCTACAAGTGGAACTGCGCCATATATTTCATTATTCTGGGCAAGTTTAATGATTGGCAGATGGACTGCATCGGTTGATGCATTTGGGTTTGGCAGCAACACAAAAAAAGTATTACAATTTTTAATGCCTTATTTAGCTTTTGGTGTTTTTTTACTGGTAAATGCTATTGCTAAACACGACCTGCAGCCTTTTTATGTTTATGCGCTTGTAATTGTTGCATTAATTATCGCTAACCTCTTAAGTAAAGGAAACCCTGCAACACAACTTTTAATTTTCAGTTTGTTTGGTATAGCAGCTTTGTTAATAGCTATTTTTTCTCCTGATTATAATATTAGTGTATATGCAATTTGCAGCGTGGGTTTATTTTGCTCTACGCTTTGGCCCTGCATTTTTACCCTATCCATTTCCGGCCTTGGTAAGCATACAAGTGAGGGGTCAAACTTTTTAATTTTTATGATTTGCGGAGGTGGTATTGTCAGTTTACTGCAAGGCTATTTATCAGCAGATAACTTACTGGGTATTGCAATGTCGTATTTTGTAGGTATTGCCTGCTTTGCCTACCTGGCTTACTATGCAATAAAAGCCAAAAGCGACCTTAAAAATCAGGGTATTGATTTGGATGAATTAACCAATACCAAAGGCGGCGGACATTAAATTTATACTGAAAAGAAAACCTATTTATATAATTCATAACTTTAACCGTCCCCAACGATATTGGGGACGGATTTTTTTAAACTCGTTATATGGCTTCTGCACTTGAACAGTTAGTTATTGGTATTGATATTGGTGGTACCGGCACCAAGTTCGGCATTGTGGACAGGGATGGCAACGTGTTATTCAGCAGCGAAATTTCAACAAAAAAACACTCCACAGTTGAAAGTTTTATAAATGAATTATACGATGCCCTATCGGAGCTGATTGAAAGATCGGGAGGCAGTGGCCGTATAAAGGGTATTGGTGTTGGCGCTCCCAATGGCAATTTTTATACTGGCACTATTGAGTATGCACCTAATCTTCCATGGAAAGGCGTTATTCCTTTAGCTGAACTGCTTGAGGCCAAATTTAAACTGACTGTTACTTTAACCAACGATGCCAACGCTGCTGCCATAGGAGAAATGATGTATGGTGCCGCAAAAGGAATGAAAGATTTTATTATGATTACATTAGGCACAGGTGTAGGCAGTGGTATTGTTGCCAACGGGCAGTTGATTTACGGGCACGATGGTTTTGCCGGAGAACTGGGCCATACCATTGTAATTCCTGATGGAAGATTTCACCCGGGTACCGGTAAAAAAGGACCGCTGGAAAGTTATGCTTCTGCAACAGGTGTACGCAATACTGCAATAGAAATTTTAGAAAAAACTACTGAACCAAGTTTATTAAGAGCTGTACCAACAGATAAATTAGACTCTAAGTCGGTGTATGAAGCAGCCATACAAGGTGATAAAGTGGCGCTGGAAATTTTTGAATTTACCGGCAAGATATTGGGCCTTGCTTTAGCCAATGCTATTATGTTCAGCAGCCCCGAAGCCATTATTTTATTTGGCGGCTTAACAAAGGCCGGCGACTTGATTTTAAAACCTACCAAAGAGCATATGGAAGAAAACCTGATACAGGTATTTCAAAATAAAGTAAAAATATTGGTGAGCCATTTAAAAGAATCGGATGCGGCAATATTGGGAGCAAGTGCATTGGCCTGGGAGAAATAAAAAAGTAATTAAAAAATAAAAAGCAGCCTATAAAACAAGGCTGCTTTTTTATGTTCTCTAGTGGATTTATTTAATCTTTAAAACCGGTCTCAGTTTATAATCGGCATTACCTTCCTTTTTTACAGATAAGGCAGCATCAAAATCAATAAGTAATGTTTCTAAAGAAGCAGAAAGTTTTTTGCTTACTTTAATTTTCAGACCAGATTGAGCACCGCTGGGTATTACTAAAGGAAATACAGCGCCGGTTGTATCTTTTACCGTATTATTTGGTCCAAGCACCAAACGGATTTCTTTAACCGTGTCTTTGGGTAAAACCAGCGAAGCCAGTAAAGTATCTACCCCATTTTGCAAACCAAGTAAATTATATACACCTGCATTGGTAGGCATACTAACCCATCCTTTAGTGCCACTGGTATCATCACCAAATTTTACATTTATTTCCCTGATATCTACGTTTACTTCAGCCAGGTTGGTTGGTCCGTCTGTTAAACGGATCTGAAGTGTTGAAGTACCGCTACTATTCTCTTTTGAGCAGGATACAAAAATTACTACTGCAATTATAACTAATGCAGCTAAATATTTAAAGGCTGATTTTTTCATACAATTATTTTTCTTAGTAATTGTAAAAATCATGCCAAGGAAAACAATACGGTACGGAATTTATACACATTATTTTATTATAAATACAGCAGGCACGGCTCTCTCCCCCACAGCATCGCTGGGTTTAATGGTTTCCTTTCCGTTTACCAGCATACAACTGCTGCCGCCGCCATCTAAATTCAATGCTTCAGCACAACCCAGGTCAACCAACATTTTTGCCTGTTGCGTAAGTGTGGCTCCTTCTGCAATACCTGGAAACCTGCCCTGTATAACCATAATGATTAATTTACCATCAGCTGTATACCCTATGCAGGTTCGGGGATGTTTATCTTCAATGGCTTTACCGGCAAATTTTAATTCTTCGTTGTTGGTGATTTTAATTTTTCCATCATGCACTAATACCGGACCGCCGCCAACAGCGGTTTGCATTTTCCATTTATCTTTTATTCCGTAGCGTTTTTCAATTTTTGGTAAATGGCGTAGTTGTGGTACAAAATCATATTTTGAAACCCTGTAAAAAGAATCTTTCAGCAAAAGTGGTTTTGTTTCAAATGCAACTGCTTGTTTTAATAATGAATCTGCATAAACCCATGCCACATCAGCATTCCCTTTTTTATCAATGCCTATTGCACTTCCCAATGGATGCCTGTATGTCAATGTATCTTTTCCCCGCCCGGCAACTGTATGCACATTGTAACTAACCAGCTTTCCATTCTTTATCACCACATTTAAATTCTGGTTGGTGGCAAATGAAAAAAAGGTGGTGTTTACTACCACAAGGGGATGGTTATTTTTTTCGTAAAACTGCGTGGGTGTAAACCTGCGTTTGTAAGTAGTATCTGTTGTAAAATGCAGCTGCTTATCTTTTAGTTTAGCTTCTACATAAAAAGCAATATTAGGTTTGCCGTCTAAACTGTCGGTGGTTTTATACACATGTACATTTGCCGGTAATGGCGCAAAATCAGCATCTACATTCACCCATTTTAGCTGTGCCTGTACAGTAAATGAAAGCAGCAGTAAAATAATTCCGGTAAACGCCCTTTTCATTTTTTTAGATTATTGTTTTTACAATTCACTCCTTTTATTCTTCAGTTCACTCTTTTTACTTATAAACACCCGGCAAACCAAAGTAACCTTGCTGTATAAAATTAACATTAAACCATTTCCTTAAACAATTAAATTTTTTAGTCATGAAACTTAAAGCAATTTTTTACAGTGTACTATTAAGCTTATCTGCAACAGCAGTAAAAGCACAAACCGAAATACCTGCAGGCTATACCAAGGGCAGTATAACATTAGCCAGCGGAACCGTTGTTACCGGTTATTTAAAAGACAATATTAAAAAATCGGCTTCTGTAATTTTTGTAGATAATACCGGTGCCAACAAAAAAACATACGAGGGCAGCGAAATAAACAGTGTAACTATCGATGCAGAAAATTTCACCTGTGTTAAAGGCGATTTTTTTAAAGCCATTTGCACAGGCAAGATCTGTTTTTTACAGAAAGCAAGCAATGCTGCAAACAAAGCATCTTACAATGGTGCAGAGCCCGTATTCAGTAGTGGTACCGAAGGAAAAATTGGCGATTACTTTGTTTACAGCAGCAATACGCTTAAGCTAATCAACAAAAAAACTGTTACTGATTTTATAAGCACTGATTTAAGCAATTGCACTGCCGCTGTTGAAAAGGCCAATGCTATTAATGGCAATATTGCAAAACTGCAGGAAGCTGTTGAAGTGTTTAATAATGCCAACAAATAGCAGCGATTGTTTTAACTTTAACAGATGGCAAAGGCAAATAAATACATAGGCTTTAATGACAAGTTGATTGGAGCAATTACGGTTCCGCTGTCTGCACTCATTATTCCTATGATTTTTTTTGGCAGGCGGTTTGGCAGGCCGCCTTTTTATACCTGGCAGGTATATATCACCACTTTAATAACCACCACAGTAATATGGATTGGTAACCGGTATATAATGATCTGGGCCAGGCAACGCTATCCGCAGTTTATACAAACACGTAAACGGCTTTGGGTACAATCTGTAATTATGTTTTTCTTTACCATAATTGCAGTAAATATCTGTCATTTTTTATTGAAAGATTTTTGTGGCCTGCTTACCCCCACTGATAAAGATATTTTACTGGTTGATTTACTTTTTAATGGTAATGCTGCGGCCTTGTTTTGTTCACTTACTGGTATAGCAATTTACGAGGGTATTTATTTTATGAAGCAGCTCCGCTATTCCGTAGAAGAAAAAGAAAACCTGAAAAGAGAAAGTTTAAAAGCTCAGCTCAATGCATTAAAGGCACAGGTAAATCCGCATTTTTTGTTTAATAATTTAAACACACTTTGTTCTTTAATTCCCGAAAACCCAAAACATGCAGTTGACTTTGTACAGCAGTTATCAAAAGTTTACCGCCACATTTTAGAAGTAAAAGATGAAAAAAGCATTTCGTTAAAAGATGAACTGGATGTGCTGCAGGCGTATTCATTTTTATTAAAAACACGGTTTGGCAATAACCTTAGTGTAAATATTGAAATACCGGAAGAAAAACTGAATAAGAAAATTGTGCCGCTTTCCTTGCAATTACTGATGGAAAATGCTATTAAGCATAATATTGTTTCGGCAGATAAACCTTTGCAGATAAATATTTTTTCTGACAATGGCAGCCTGGTGGTTGATAATAACCTGCAGATGAAAAAACAAATAACAGAATCTACCGGCATAGGACTTGATAATATACGCAACCGCTATAAACTGCTTAGCGATAAGCCCGTTAAAGTAACTGAAAGCGAAACCAATTTTACTGTGTCAATTCCATTGATAGATAATTAATATGAAAGTAATTATTATTGAAGATGAAATACCTGCGGCTAACCGGCTTGCAAAATTATTACAAAGCTACAGCGACGAGATTGAAATTGTACATAAAGCAGACAGCGTGGAATCAAGTGTTAACTATTTAGCTACAGCACAAAATATTGACCTTATTTTTATGGACATTCAACTGGCTGACGGACTAAGCTTTGATATTTTTGACAAAGTAAAAATAACCACGCCGGTAATCTTTACCACCGCTTTTGACCAATATACCTTAAAGGCTTTTAAAGTAAACAGCATCGATTATTTATTAAAGCCCATTGATGAAACCGAACTGCATCAATCGCTGGAAAAGTACAAACAGTTGTATTCAAAAACACAGACTGATTTTTCTTATAAAATATTGAAACTGGTACAGGACATGAATGCTGTTAAATACAAAGAACGTTTACTGATAAAACGTGGACAGCAATTAAGTTATTTAAAAACTGAAAGTACAGCGTATTGTTTTGCAGATGGCAAACTATGTTATGCCGTGGATTTTAATGGCACCAAATATCTTTTAGAAAACAATCTTTCGCAATTGGAAGAACAATTACAGCCCGATAATTTTTACCGCATCAACAGGCATTTATTAATAAATATTGAAGCTGTAAAAAAAGTACATACCTGGCTGGGTGGAAGATTAAAAGTAGAAATGCCTTTTGCAACCACTGCCGAAACTGTGGTAAGCAGGGAAAGGGTAAATGGGTTTAAAGAATGGCTGGGGAGATGAATTAATCCTTCAGTATTTTATACATCAGCGTTTCATTAAACAGCGCAGGCTCTTCCTCCGGTAAATTATGCCCCGAGTTATTAAACCAGTATAATTTTTTTTCTGGGGCACTTATATTTTCAAAATACGTTGCAGCAACTACAGATGGTACATTCCAGTCGTGCTTGCCCTGTAAAAAATAAACAGGTATTTTAAATTGTTCCACTTTTGTAAAGTCGGTGGCAAACATATCTTTCTCTAAATGTGAAGCAGAAAATTCAAAGCCTTTATTCCAGTCGTAACTTTTATAATCATCGTACAGTTGCATGGCTTTTTCTTCCAATGCAGCAGTGCTGTCGTTAAAAGTTGCTCCCTTGTATTTATTTACCAGCATATATTGCTGCATAAAACAGGCTAAGTCACCTTTACAAAAACTGGTATCATTGGCATTTAATTTTGCAAGCGCATTTAGTGTGGCAGTATCATTTTCTTTTTTAGCTTCTTCAGCAATCCACTGGCGGCCTACTTCAATACCCTTGCGCATATTTACTACCTGCGATATGCCGATGTATGCTTTATAATCATCCGGGTATTGTTTTGCCAGCTCCATACCCACAATACTGCCCCACGAAAAACCAGCAATATAAATACGGCGCTGTTTAAATTTTTCTTTTAAATAAATGGTAAGCTCATGTGCATCGGCAACAATTTGTTGCAGCGTCATATTAGGCGGATTAGCATTGCTCATATAAGATTTACCACAACCTCTTTGATCCCATGAAACCAGTACAAATTTTTTATTCAGGTCGCTGTTAAAATAACGCAGCATAGGTGTTTGTGGCCAGCCCGGCCCGCCATGTATAAAAAGCAATACAGGCGCATCATCGTTATCTCCCGTTATTTCAACATACTGCTGTTCGCCACCCAATGTGAGCATAGTTTTTTCTTCAATCTTTTTTCCGGCAGGTTTTGTTTTGGGTTTACAGGCAGCAAACAACAGTACAAATACTGCAAATGAAAAAAAGATTTTCATTACCTCAATTTTATAGTGAAGAAAAGTAACCGCAGTAAAATTAACCCTGTGCTTTTTCAGCTTTCCATTTAGCAACACCATAGCCAGGTATTACATGTTTTTCGCTATGGTAACTTGACCGTACCAACGGGCCGCTTTCTACATAATCAAATCCCAAATTATAACCTATTTCCCTGTACTCAGCAAATTCATCGGGATGTACAAAACGGGCAACGGGTAAATGTTTTTTAGTAGGCTGTAAGTACTGGCCAATAGTTATTACATCCACATTACTGGCATATAGATCTTTCAGGGTTTGTATCACTTCTTCTTTCTCCTCTCCCAGTCCCAGCATAATACCACTCTTGGTTCGCATGCCCCCTTCTTTTAAAATTTTAAGTGTTTCCATACTCTGCCAGTATTTGGCCTGGATACGAACCTGTTTTGTAAGGCGTTCCGTGGTTTCAATATTATGGCTCACCACTTCGGGTGCCGCATCAATAATGCGCTGTATATTTTCTTTCTCTGCTTTAAAATCGGGAATCAGTGTTTCTAATGTAGTTTCGGGGTTTAAAGCTTTAATGGCTTTAATGGTATTGTACCAGATAATACTGCCGCCATCTCTTAATTCATCTCTATCCACAGAAGTTACCACTGCATGTTTTACCTTCATCAGGTTGATGGCTTCTGCAACACGTTGGGGTTCGTCCCAATCCACTTCTAATGGCCGGCCGGTAGCTACATTACAAAAGCCACAGCTTCTGGTACAAATATTACCCAGTATCATAAAAGTAGCCGTGCCTTCGCCCCAGCACTCTCCCATATTGGGACAATTGCCGCTTTCGCAAATGGTGTGCAGTTTATGCTTATCAACTAAATTACGTACATGTTTATATTCTTCTCCAATAGGCAGCTTAACCCTAAGCCAGTTGGGTTTTGTTGGCCTTGGCTCCACTGTGCCGTCTATTACGGGTAACTCTGTCATTTACTGCTCGTTTTAATAATGTAGTTGCAAATGTACGATGAAACAGGCTTCATCCCAAGCCTGTACTATCCTTTAAGAAAGTTATAAGAACCGGGATTACCGGCCTGAGAGCCTATGTAAAAGTGTAATTATTTCCGTTTACCAAACATTAGGGCAAAGTAAGCAGAAAAGAAAAATTGCTTTTGTTTATTATACAGCATCTGAGGTATCTTCTTTGCATAAAATTCTGCCGACACACCAACTTCTATTGCACTCACCAGTTCGTTCAGTTTTCCATAATCGAAACGAACCGCAGGCTTAATATAAACACCGGGTGTAACTTTTAGATTCTTCCAGCCTGTGCCAAAATTTGGTCCGCCATAATATGGTCCGTTAACAAATAATAAACTATCCGGAGAATCGTAACGTACAAAAGTTTGTGTGCCTGCTTTATCCACTTCTACTTCGTAAGCCCTTAGTAAACCCACAATAAGGCCGCCGCCTAAATTGCCTGTTACACTTACCCCGTTTTTATTACTTTTATTACCCAACAGCATTTGCTGCTGCACACCCAATTTTATGGGGTAAAAATAATTCAGTTTTCCATAGATGAGCGGTGCTGATGGCGAAAGCGGGTTTGATTGTTTTTCTTCTTTAGGATTTTTACGTTCGCTAATTTCAAACTGGTATAACATCGATTTTTTTACAGATTTTGCTCTGCCTACTTCGTAAAAAAATCCATACCCGTCACTGATCAGCTTAACGCCATAGGCCGTTTGCTTTTTATACGCAATTACACCCTCTTCTTCCTGCTTTATCAATGCATCAATGCGTTTGCGTTTTTCTTCTTTCTTATCTCTTTTGGCATCTTCTTTACGCTGTGCAATAACGCCTGTTGAAAATGTCAGTACTGCAAGTATGAATAATAATTTCTTCATGTATAATTTTTACTTACGTAAATTTATGCAAAAATAGTTTGTAGTTGATAAAGATGATACTTTTAACGAAATTACTGCTGCATTTAACAAAAAAATTAAATTAATTATGACTGCCACTGTTGTTTATAAAGGCGATTTACGCTGCGAATGTACCCACCTGCAAAGCGGAACTGTTATTGAAACCGATGCTCCAACCGATAACCGGGGCAAGGGCCAGCGGTTTTCACCTACTGATACGGTTTGTGTGGCTTTAGCCACCTGCGTTATTACCACCATGGGTATTAAAGCCAACGATATGAAAATTGATTTAACCGGTACTGCCATTGATGTTACTAAACACATGATTGCCGACCCAAGAAGAATTGGGCAGATAGATGTGACCTTAAACTTTCCGGCCAGTTTGCAACTTGATGAAAAGGATAAAACTATTTTACAAAGAGTGGGTAATCATTGCCCTGTGGCTAAATCATTGCATCCTGATTTAAAGTTGAATATTGTTTACAATTGGTAGGACTGCTTTCTTTTTTATGATTTTGAAGCAGTATTTTCCTTAAGTAATTTATTACCGACGGCACAATCCAGGCAACGCTTTTTACTACAGTAGTCATTCTTTAACTGAATGAATGCCTGTGAATCGAAGGCGCTTTTATTGGCAATGCCCAATACTGCAAAGCCTTTGGTAATTACATTTTTTTCTGCTGTAATTTCTTCCAGCCATTTTAATGCCTTGTTTGAATAACTCTCTTCTTTATGGTATTGGCCATAGGCAAATAATATAGTGATGACGGTATTGATAAGAATATTATCTGTCATTTGTGAGCCCAGGGTTTTCTTTTTAAAAGCAGCCGGTTCATCGGGCATATAATGATAATGCCAGTAATCATTAGCCGTTACATGCAGCAGTGCTTTTATATCGGCTATACTGTTGCTCTCTTTAATTTTTGAAAATAAATGCATACTGTTATGTACCAGCATGGCCAGTTGCGCCAATCGCACTGTGGGGAAATTAGCCGGCCGCATACGCAAAAAATAAAGTGGCGCTGTTATTTTTTGTAACTGGTACTTGGTTTTTAAAAACTGATATTCTTTTTGCAGCAATTGCGGATAATCTTCTGTAAACTTATTGTCCAGCAGGCCTGCCTGCCCAAACAGCAATGCTTCCAGCTGGTGAATCTGGTTTTTATGTTTGGCCAAAACATTTACTGGAATAGACCGGGCAATTTTTTCAAAGGCATCACTGTTAACTTTAATACCGAAATTTTTTGCCAGCATCCACCAAAAAGTTTCTTCCCAATGGTTATTATTTGTTTTTAAATACTCAAAAACTATTTGTGATTTTTGCTGCAGCCTTTCTACAAGCAATCTTTCTTTCCACGATGCCCAGGTTAATGCATTTACCTGGTGAATCATTTTTTCGCAGGGGATAAAACTGGCCGCATTCATCAATGCATCGTACTTTGTCAACAGTAATTTTGATACTTTGTCCTGCAACACCAATGTTGGAAAAGATAATTGTACCGTTGCTTCATGCTCCCAAACCACATGCAGTATTACATTGTTATAATTTTTATCGTCGCTGTGTTTATGAGCGGCCCAGCCGGATGAATTAATGTGCAGTTCGATACTACCGGCCCATAAAGTGTTCCCGATTTTAATTTTAGCATCAATAAAATCAGGCCCCTGGTTGGTATTGTATGTGCCGGGATGAATGACCTGTAAACCCTCGCCTTCAATAGTTGTTAATGCACTTTTATTGTACAATTGAAACTGCCAGATGTATTGCAGCAGGCGCTCGGTCATACGGGGTTAATTAGTTTACTGGTTTACTGGTTAATTAGTGGTGCAGTTCTTTAAACAGCTACACACTTCAATTATAATACTAATATACCAATTAACTTTTGTAACTATTTAACGAATTAATTGCCTGTACCACTTTACTCACCGGCAATCCCATTACATTATAAAAATCGCCGCTGATGGATTTAATGCCAACCACACCAATCCATTCCTGTATGGCATAGGCGCCGGCTTTATCGTAAGGCTGGTATTTATCTACGTAAAAGCAAAGCTCTTTGTAGGTAAGATCATAAAACTCTACATCAGTAGTATCTGCAAAAGCGATCTCTTTATCCTGGTAAAGAATAACAACACCGGTTATTACCGAGTGCTTTTGCCCGGAGAGTTTTGTTAAAATATTGATCGCATCTTCCCTGTCTTTTGGTTTACCGATTATTTCATTATTTAAAACAACAATAGTATCTGCTGCAAGTATAGGAATACTGATATCCTTTGATTGTTGAATGGCTAAGGCTTTATTTTTTGCGATGTGTACAGCCACTGCTGCCACCGGTAAATCTGCCGGGTAAGATTCATCAGTTTCCTGTACTATAATTTCAAACGGCACCTCGGCCCATTCCAGTAATTGTTTGCGGCGGGGAGACTGGGAGGCTAAAATTATTTTTTGCATAGTTGTAG